>NZ_JBNHFK010000007.1:0-220789 GCF_059090185.1 Arthrobacter sp. MDT1-49-2 | reverse complement strand
TTGGTCGGATGAGTGTGGTAACCCATATCGAACCGGAGACCCTCGCCTATTTAACTTTTGCCACGCCGTTCACAACCACCGTAAGAGTTACAGCTAGTCCGCAGAGGCCCTCTGCCACACCGACGGCCTCCACCACTCAGGCCTCTGAGTCGGTGTCTGAAACATTGGGGGCAGAAGCGACGGCCGCTGAGGCTCCCGCTCCTGTTCCGCCTCCAAACCCGGCGATTAACCCCCAGCCGGCTACCGTGGAGTTTGTTTCGGCGGACGATGCGATAGGCATCATTGCGGAACACCTCCATTACAGTCCTGACCTCAGGTATGACGTTACCGACAATGGAGACGGGACCTACAATGTGCAGGTCACTGTTCTGTCGATCGTGGCGCAGGGGGGATCAGGGGACGCAGGGACATACCTAGTCAGGCAGGATCGCGCCTATTTCTTGAGGTAGATCACCAGGCGGGATTTAGGCTGTTGCGGCAGGTCCCGGAGCCCGTTTCTCTGTCAGAAGAAGCCGTCTTGGCACCACTCCTATGGTGATGCGTCCGAAAGCCGGTCCGCCACCGCGACAGTTCCAAAGGACGCACCCGCAAACGCCTGAAACTCGCTATAACCGCCGCATTGATTCGAGTAGGTCGCCCACAACGGCGCCCGGTGAGGGCGGCTGAAAAGCTACCGCCGCCTAAGAGTCACACGGGGTCCAACGTCCACACCCGCGCCGGCCTTAGCCGCGTGGCGTGGCCTCTGTCGGCTGCTGAGCCTGCTTCAGCCGGCGCCTTCGGCAATCTGGATGAGGTTGCCCACGGTGTCGGAGAAAACCGCCGTCGTGACCGGCCCCATCCGGGTTGGCGGCTGGGTGAAGTCCACGCCCAGGTCCGACAGCCGCTGATACTCGTCCTCCACACTGTCCACGGCGAAGGACGTGAACGGGATCCCGTCCGCCACCAGTGCCCCCGTGAACGGTGCAACGGCGGGGTGTCCGGCCGGCTCGAGCAGCAGTTCCACCCCACCGTCCTCCCCCGGCACCCCCACGGTCAGCCAGCGTGCCCCGCCCGCCGGCACATCCTGCCGCGGCTCGAAGCCCAGCACGCGGGTGTAAAAATCCAGTGCCCTGTCCTGGTCGTCCACAAAAATGCTGGTCACTACAATCCTCATGCGTGTTCCCTGCCTGTTCGGGTTGTCGGATTCGGCGGGCCGGCTATCCGGCGGTTCCGGCCGTGCACGGCAAGTATCCGGCGCGGAAGGCAAATGCGGGAGGGTGGACAGCAGGTAATTCGGCGCAGCTTAGTCCAGCCCCTCGAAAACATCACCGAGCACCGGCTCCCCCGGTGGCCGCGGCGGCCAGGCAATAACCAGCGGCTCTGCCCCCGACGTCCGCGTCCACCCCGCGTCCTCCTGCGCGTCCGAAGGCACGCCCGGGGACACTGCGTAGCGTTGGGTGCGGTGTTCCATCAGCCCTGCCACCACCCGCCCCGCGACGCTTCGGACGTCCACCTCGATCCCGATCAGCTCATCCGGGACCGGACGCAGGTCATACACGCGCGCCTCGTTCCAGGGCTCCAGGCCGTGCCGGATACGGCCGCGGTTCCAGCGCTCCCAAGTGGAGCGCCGCATGGCGCCGTGCAGCAGCCGCCGCAGCCCTGGTCCGCCGTCGGTACGCAACAGCTCGAAGGCTGCGTCGGTGGCAGCGCCGACGGCAATGTGATCGGGATGACCGGTGATCCCATCCGGACCAAAGGTAGCCACGACGTCGGGCCGTTCCTGCGCCAAGATCCCTCCGATGCGTTCCACCAGCTCGGTCCGCGGGACATCGCTGAGCGTCCCGTCGTCGTATTCGAGCCATTCGTGGCGGTCCGGAGGGCGGCCGTGCGCGGTCCATGCGGCCTCCATTTCCCGGCGCCGGACCTGGCCAAGCGGCTCATTCAGGGGAGGATAGGCAGGGTCTATTCCTCCTGCACCGCCGTCGGTCGCGTGGACCAGGACGAAGCGGAACCCCGGATCGTGTTCGTGCAGCGCAACCGTTCCCGCCAGCCCGTACGCGTCGTCGTCCGGGTGGGCGACGACGAGGGCGAGGACACGTGATCCCGTCATTTCCGGCACCTCCTGCCGATGTGGAGTCTTGCTCCCGTTCCAGCCTAGGACGGGAGGCAGGCAGGAGGAACGGGCGGCGCGTACTGTCGGTTCCGTCCGCCACCGGAGCTAGGCTGGATTGCCATGGAGCTCTTCAGCGCGGAAGGATACGAGTTCGCCCGGCAGGTGCTGCAGCGCGGCATCGCCGCAATCTTCCTGCTCGGGTTCCTGAACGCGGTTTTCCAGTTTCCCGCCCTGCTAGGTGACAACGGGCTGCTGCCCGCGCCGCAGTACCTTGCCCGGATCAAGGGCCGCGGCATCCCCACACTGTTTCACTGGCACTACACGGACCGGTTCCTGCTCGCGGTGGCGTGGTCCGGGGCAGCCGTCTCCGCGCTCCTGGTGGCGGGAGTGCCGCAGTCCGGGCCGTGGTGGCTGCCGATGGCGGCTTTCCTGCTGATCTGGGGCCTGTACCTGTCCATTGTGAACATCGGCCAGACCTTCTACGGGTTCGGCTGGGAGTCGCTGCTGCTCGAGGCGGGTTTCCTGGCCGCGTTCCTGGGCTCCAACGACGTCGCTCCCCCGCTGACCGTGCTCTGGCTTTTCCGCTGGCTGGTCTTCCGCCTGGAATTCGGTGCCGGATTGATCAAGCTGCGCGGCGACAGGGTCTGGCGGGACCTGACCGCCCTCTACTACCACCACGAGACCCAGCCCATGCCGAACCCGGCCAGCTGGTTCTTCCACCACCTGCCGAAGCCGCTGCACCGGGTGGAATTGCTGGGCAACCACTTCGCCCAGCTGGTGGTGCCGTTCCTCCTGTTCTTTCCGCAGCCGGTGGCCTCCATCGCCGCGGCGGTCATTATCGTCACCCAGCTGTGGCTGGTGGTCTCGGGGAACTTCGCCTGGCTGAACGTGCTGACCATCCTGTTGGCGTGCACCGCGGTCAGCGATTCGGCCGTGCAGGCACTGCTGCCGTGGGCGAACTTCGGCTCACCGGCTCCGGAGGGCACCCCGGTGGCCTTCGCCGTCGTCGTCGGCGCCGCCACTCTCGCAATGCTGTATTGGGCCTGGGCACCGCTGAAGAACCTGTTCAGCCGCCACCAGCTGATGAACGCCAGTTTCAACCGCTGGCACCTCTCCAACGCCTATGGCGCATTCGGCAGTATTACCCGGCAGCGCAGCGAGGTGGTGGTTGAGGGCACGAACGATCCGCCCGGGCCCGATGCCCGCTGGCGCGAGTATGAATTCCGGGGCAAGCCCGGGGATCCGCGCCGGCTGCCCCGCCAGTTCGCGCCCTATCATCTGCGTCTGGACTGGATGATGTGGTTCCTCGCGCTGGGTTCCTACGGCGCCTGGTTTCCCGCGCTCCTGCGCAAGCTCCTCGCCGGGGACGCACGGACCCTGCGGCTGCTGCGCAGGGACCCGTTCGACGGCGAGCCGCCCCGCTGGATCCGGGCGCAGGTCTACCGCTACCGCTACTCCACTCCCGCGGAACGGCGCAGCGACGGTGTCTGGTGGGTGCGCGAACCGGCCGGGATCCTGGTAGATCCGATCGAGGGTCCGGGAACGGTCAGGAACTGACCTCCGGCTTGGTGAGGACCGTGTGCGTGGCGTGGTCGTAGAGGAAGCTCAGCGGACCGCCGGAATGCTCAATCTGGATGTTGCCGCCGTCGCGGTGTGCCCCGAATCCGTAGTTTTCCTCCCAGCCGCCGTTCAGCGCCACCTTGTACTCGTAGCTGCCGGCGGGCAGGTCCAGGGTCAGTTTCCACAGTTCGTCATGACGGTCAAAGCTGAACGCTGCTGCGGCCGGATCCCAGTCGGCGATCCCCAGGGCGCTGCCAAAACTGCCGGCAAGGGCAACGGCTTCGGGCTGCGGGAAGGACGGCTCGAATCCGTCGCCGCTGTCCCGGTGTGAACCGCTGGGTTCTGCCGGCACGGTGGGAACGGCAACGGCGTCCCGTACCGCTTCCTCGACCACTTCCGCTGCGGGCGGGGTCTTCCGCGCGGCCGACGGCGTTGCGCCGTTGCCCTGCAGGGCTGCGGCGAGCCGGGTGGGTTCGGGGAAGTCCACCAGTGCCTGGCGTCCCCCGCTGGTGATGCTCCAGCCGGCCCGGCCTTCCTTGAGGATCCAGCCTGCTTTGACCAGCTTGGTGGTGGCGTTGACCAGGGCGCGCTCGCCGCGCGTGGTGCCGCTGGCCAGCTCCTCGGCTTCGCGCCCGGTCAGCGGGACGCGGTGCAGTGCGGCGGAGATGACCGTAGCCCTGCTGACTTTGCCTGACGGGTCCTCTGCAGCGAGGATCTCGAGGACCGCCCGAAGCCGCAGTGCAGTGTTTTCAACGGTGTCTGAACCCAATGGAAATCCTTTGTGACGTGTGTACTGATCAGCCTGCTGTCAGTTCCCTACCCTAGTCCGGGCGCTTCCCGGCAGGAAGCACCGCCGGGCCGGTGTTGCGTCACATCGCCCGCCGCAGCGCCTCGAAGTCCCCGTCGGCCAGACGGGCATATCCGCCATAGGCCTGCAGGACGGCGTCTTCCACGTCCGCCATGGAAAGGCCGGGCACCAGGTCCCGGGCGGCGCCGGCGGTCCGCGGGTCCCAGCCCAGCCCCAGTTCGGCGTAGCAGTCCGTCAATACCTTGCGCAGCGGGGTCCCGTTGCCCACCACCAGCACCGTGGAAAACAGCCAGGCGCCGGCGACCACCCGCTGTGCGGTGCCGGCGAGCTTGATGCGCTCCCCCGCCGCGCCTTCGCCGTACACGGTGAATTCGCCCGGACAGTATTCACCGGGGATTTCGCCGACGCCGGTCTTCAGCCCGGCCTTCTCCAGCGCCCCGGCCAAGAGGACGCCGAAGTCGGCAAACCGGCCCCGGGAGCCGGTAAGGGCGTCGGCGTCGGGCTCCACATGGTCCAGGACCAGACAGTCGCGGTGGTAGGCGGCGGCCCGCCCGCCGGCTTTGCGTACCAGCGGTTCGAACCCGTTCCGCCGGCAGGCCGCCTGGGCGGCGGCAAAACCGGGCAGTTTTGCATCCCGCTGTCCCAGCGCCACCGTGGGCCGGGGCCGGTAGATCCGCAGGGTGGGTCCCAGCACCCCGCGGCGGGCGGCCTCAAGCATCGCCAGCGCGAAGTCCAGATCCGCGGCGGCGCCCAGCGACTGCTGCTGGCGGACCACCGTCAGGGCGCCGGGCACTGTCTAGGCTCCGCCGAGCGGCCGGACGGTGAGGATCTGCTCGCTGCGGCCGAACGGTCCCCGCTCGTCATGCAGGATGGCCGAGGTCAGCCCGATGCCGTCGGTGCCGAAGGAAACCTGTGTGTCCAGCCCCAGCCACTCTCCCACCGGGTCGCGGTGCAGGTGCAGCTGCAGGTCCACGTTGGGGAACATGTAGCTGTCCCCGCCCGGCGGCACCCGGGTGGAAATGCCGTTGGCGGTGTCCGCCATGCCGACCAGCCGGACCAGGTCGGAGGTGGGCATGCCCTCCACCATTTCGTGCGGGGTGCGCAGCCAGGCCCGTCCGCGGCCGGGGCGGAGGCCGGGCAGGGCACGCATCTCCACCGATTCGATGAAGGCGCCCGGCCAGGCCGTCAGGCCCTCGCGGCCGCCGGCCTCGGCGGGGCCGGGCATGGTGCCGTCTTCGACAGCCGCCACCTCCGACGTCGTACCCCGGGCCAGGCGCCAGGCGGTGGCCCGGACGGCGGTGCGGCCGTCCGCCACCATTTCCGCCTGCAGGAGTTCGATGGTGCGGCCCGGGCGCAGGAGCGAGGTTTTCACTTCGAAGGTGCTGCGGGGAATGAGGCCCAGAATGTCATAGCTGATGCGGGCCATCCGCAGCTCCGGGCGGGGCTGGAACTGCTCCAGGCAGTGCGCGAGCAGCCCGGAGATGGGAGCCATGTGCTGCTCCTGCGGGTTCCAGGCACCCTGGGTGTGGATGGTTGCTTCATAGACGCCGTTGCCCAGCGAGCGGTAATACGATTCAGCCACGTGCTTTGCTTCTCCCTGCCGTTCGGAATTGGCTTTCAGGCTACCTCAGCACAGTGACCGGTCTGGCCTGCGAGTGCGCCGCGGGTCACAATGGCCCGATGGAATACACCCACCTCGGCCGTTCCGGCCTGTCTGTTTCCCGTCTCTGCCTGGGCACCATGAACTTCGGCCCCAAAACCGAGGAGGCGGACGCGCACTCCATCATGGATTCCGCCCGGGACTCGGGCATCAATTTCTTCGATACGGCCAATGTTTACGGCTGGGAGCGCAAGGGCTGGACGGAGGAGATTGTCGGCCGCTGGTTTGCCAAGGGCGGCGGCCGCCGCGAGGACACCGTCATTGCCACCAAGCTGTACGGCTCCATGAGCGAGCGCCCCAATGACACCTTCCTTTCCGCCCTTAATATCCGCCGCGCCCTGGACGCGAGCCTGAAGCGGCTGCAGACGGATTACGTAGACCTCTACCAGTTCCACCACATCGACCGGAATACGCCCTGGGACGAGATCTGGCAGGCCATGGAAGTGGCCGTGACCCAGGGCAAGATCATCTACAACGGCAGCAGCAACTTCGCCGGCTGGCACATTGCCCGGGCACAGGAGAACGCCCGGCGGCGGAACTTTACCGGCCTGGTCAGCGAACAAAGCATCTACAACCTGATCAACCGGACCGTGGAACTGGAAGTGATCCCCGCCGCCCGGCAGTACGGCCTGGGCCTGCTGCCATGGTCGCCGCTCCAGGGCGGGCTGCTGGGCGGAATCCTGCAGAAGGAGGCCGACGCCGGCGGGCGCCGGGCCGACGGCAGGGTGCGGGACCTGCTGGAGAAACACCGCGACCAGATCCGCCGGTACGAGGACCTGGCCGGGGAACTTGAGATCCGTCCGGGAGTCCTGGCACTGGCGTGGCTGCTGCATCAGCCGGCCGTCACCGCTCCGCTGGTGGGGCCCCGCACCCAGGAACAGCTGGACGAGGCCCTTCTCGCCCTGGAGGTGACCCTGGAGCAGAAAACCCTGAACCGGCTGGACGAAATCTTCCCCGGCCACCGCACCGCCCCGGAGGACTACGCCTGGTAGCGGCCGGTCAGGCTCTTTGGAGCCGAAGATTGTACACAATTCACGAGTTACCCCTAAATTCCATCCGCAAAACACCTTGACTGTGATCTAGGTCTCACCTAGGTTGTATACATCTTGCTCGAAACAATGGTGTTTTCGGAGGCCCCCATGCGTTTGAGATCTACGTCCGCCCTGTCACTTGCAGCTCTTGCCGCCATCTCCCTAGCTGCCTGCGGCGGCTTCTCCGGCGATGCGGACGGCCCGGACACCGTTACCGTCTCCGTTACCCACCCGGAGGACCTGTACGGACTCCCCTGGGAGGTAGGCATCGACCAGGGCTTTTTCGAGGAAGCCGGGGTGAAGATTGAACAGATCATTCCCTCCGAAGGCGGGGGAACGACCCTTCAAAACGTGGTCTCCGGAAAGCTTCCCTTCGGAGAAGTAGCCACCGGGGCGATTGTGTCCGGTTTCAATGAAGGTGCCCCGGTGCAGGTCATCGGAGGTGGTATCCAGTCGGTCTCGGATGTTTCGTGGGTTACGCTCCAGGACACCGCGCTGACCAGTCTGGAGGACGCGGAGGATGCGCGTTGGGGGTTCACCAATCCCGGTTCGGTTAGCGAGGCAATGAGCTTCCTGACGCCGGAAGGAGCCGGAATTGATCCGGCAACCGTCGACCGCACGTCTACCGGAGGCACGGGAGCCGGCATTGCACTGCTCGAGGCAGGGGACGTCGACATCACCTACGCGTCTCCCCGGGTGGCGATGGAGAACGACGACCGGCTCAAGGTCATCGGCAGCAGCGCGGACTATGTTCCCTCGTACCAACAGACAATGATCATCAGCAGCCGCGATTATGCGTCGAAAAACCCTGAAACGGCCCGGGCAATCCTGCAGGGATACTCCGACGCCGTCGACTGGATCGAAGCCAATCCGGCGGATGCCGCCGCGTTCTGGGCGGACCTGGCTGATCTGGAAGTGGCCGACGCCGAAGAGATCCTCAATGCCGCCTTGGACGCCGGCCACTGGGGTATCGCCTACAACCCCGATGCACTCACGGCAGCCGAAAAGGGCCTGGCCTATACGGACGAGCTGGAAAGCGTCAACTGGGATGAGCTCCTGACGGACGAGTACCTTCCCGAGGGCAAAAAGGGAGAAATCCCCTAACCGGTAACGCCGACAGCATAAGCGTCATGAAGCTAATACCGGCCCGGACTTCCGGTCGGCTCGAGGAAAGGCATGTGCATGGGTGCAACTGTAGAACTTGACGATGTTGACCGCAGATACGGAGACGTGCAGGCGCTCAGCCCCACAACCAAACGCTTGGAACCGGGGTCATTCACGACACTGGTCGGTCCCAGCGGATGTGGCAAATCCACCCTGCTGGACATCATTGCCGGACTCAACACCGGCAACGGCGGACGTGCACTCATCAACGGACAGCCGATCAAGGGACCGCGCAGGGAAACCGGCGTGATCTTCCAAGAGGCGGCAGTACTCCCCTGGCGTACAGTGCTGGACAACACCGCCTTTGCACTCGAGGTGCAGAAGGTCCCCGCGAAGAAGCGCAGGGAGATAGCGGAGGACGTTCTCCGCAGGGTGGGGCTTTCACAATTCGCAGGACACTATCCCCACCAACTGTCCGGCGGCATGCGCCAGCGGGTGGCGATAGCCCGCGTACTGAGCACGGACCCTGACCTCGTACTCGCAGATGAGCCCTTCGGTGCCCTGGACGAACAAACCCGGGTAGTCCTCGGTCTGGAGATGCTCCGGGTTGTCAGACAGACGGAGGCAACGGTCCTCTTCGTAACCCACAGCATCCAGGAAGCGGTACTGCTCTCCGACCGCATCCTCGTGATGGGAGCCCGCCCGGGGAAGATCCTGCTGGACTTGGCAGTTGACCTGCCGTTCGAACGGGATCCGTCCCTGGTCGGCACACCGGCGGCATCGCACCTGGTTGAACAGATCTGGTCAGTGCTTCGAAGCGAAGCCGAGCGTGCGCTCGCGGAACAGGGCGCGAAGCGATGAGTGATCTGCAGCCTCACGCCTCGGCACCGCCGGCCGCGGCTCCCGCACGCCAGGCACCGGAACAGAGACGCAAGATACAGCCGGCACCGGAGCGACGCCTGGGACTAACGGCGCGCGGATGGACGGCCGTCGGAGCCCTCGCCACCATCGCCGTCCTCGAACTTGCGCCTCGGCTGGGCCTGGTGGACTCGTATTCCCTGGTTCCGCTCAGTGACATGTCCGTCCGCGCCTTCACCCTGCTCGGCGACAGCCGTTTCCTGCTTGAAGACCTGCTTCCGTCCCTCACCGCAATCACGGCTTCATTTGTGCTGGCAGCTGTGTCAGGCATCCTCATAGGGCTGCTGATCTGGACGGTGCCTGCGGCGCAGAAAATCCTCGACCCGTGGCTGGCCACATACTATGCAATCCCCACCTTCGCGCTTTATCCGCTGTTGGTAGTGCTGATGGGCGTCGGGATGGCGCCCATCATCCTCCTGGGCACCCTTTTCGCCGTTGTTGCAATGATCAGTTCCACGGTGGACGGGCTTCGGTCCATCCCCAAGTCGGTTCTGAAGTTATCCGAGGTGCTTCAGATGGGTGCGGTTCAACGCACGTTCAAGGTGCTCCTGCCGGCGGCGCTGCCGCAGATCAATGTAGGGCTCCGGTTGGCGCTTTCGTACAGCTTGATCATGGTGCTGGCGAGCGAGTTTGTGCTCTCAACCTCAGGACTTGGGCACTTCATCTCAAATGCGTACAACGATTTTGCCATCACCGACATGTACGCGGGCGTGCTCCTGGTGTTCGTCCTCGCCCTGGGAGTAAATGCCGCTTTTGCCGCTCTCCTCAAGCGAAGCTCGAAGGGAAGAATGTGATGACCAGCAGTCCAATAGTTAGCGCCGCGCCCGGGACGTTCCGCCGCGCCTCTTCGGGCCTTGGGTGGACCCTGGTTCTACCCGCGGTCATCGTCATCGTGTGGGCCGTCATCGCCGCCGTCATGGACAGTGCAGTGTTTCCCACTCCCTGGGAATCCTTTCAGCGGCTAACCGAAGATCTTGCCCGCCCGGACTTCCGTGCCAGTATCTGGTCTACCGTCCAACTGCTTCTGCTGGGTTGGCTGCTGGCTGTAGCAGTCGGCACCCTCGTCGGATTTGCCTTGGGCCTGTCAAACTTTTGGTCCTCGGTTTTCTCTACTCCCCTGTTTGCCCTTTACAGCATCCCCAAGGTGACCCTCTACCCGGTCTTCCTCTTGTTTCTGGGCATAGGGGACAGCAGCCGTCTGGCCTTTGCGTTCTTCCACGGGGTTTTCCCCATTGCACTGCTGGTGATGGCCGCTACCCAATCAATGGATAAGAACCTCTTGAAGCTCGCCAAAGTCCTCGTGATGCCGTGGCATGTCAGGCTCCGGTCGATCCTCATACCCGCACTCCTGCCGGCGATCGTCACCGCCCTGCGGATTGCTTTCGGGCTGACCCTCCTGGGGCTCATCCTGGCCGAAATGTTCTCCGCCGAGTCCGGTCTGGGCCGTGAGCTGGTTTCCAACGTCGCAAATGTGCGGATCGACCGCATCGCCGGGCAAGTGGTGTTCATTGCCATCATCGCCGTTATCCCCGGCTTTGCCCTCCGTTGGATGGAACGCCGGGTGACACAGCGCTACGGGACGTAACCGTCCACCATGGTGCGGACCCGCCCACCTGTTTCTAAAGTTTTTTGTTTCGACCAGGAGGTCAATCTTGACTACAGTACCCACTCAGGCCACGCCATCGCGGGGACCACTCAGCGGCCTGCGGGTTGTCGAAACGGGCCAGCTCCTTGCGGGTCCCTTCTGCGGCCAGCTCCTTGGCGATCTTGGAGCCGATGTCATCAAGCTGGAGGACCCAGGCAAGGGCGACCCGCTCCGGCAGTGGGGACGGGAGCGCCCGCAGGGCCAATCGCTTTGGTGGTCCGTTGTGGGCCGTAACAAACGCTCGGTGACCCTGAACCTGAGAGAGCCTGCGGGCCAGGACCTGGCGCGCGAGATCATTTCCACAGCTGACATCCTCGTTGAGAACTTCCGTCCGGGCACCCTGGAACGCTGGGGGCTGGGTTACGAAACCCTCCAGAGCATCAATCCAAAGCTGATCATGGTGCGGGTTTCGGGGTTCGGCCAGGACGGGCCGTACGCCCAGCGGGCCGGATACGGCGCCATCGGGGAGGCAATGGGAGGGTTGCGCTACGTGGTGGGCGATCCTTCTACGCCGCCGTCACGAGTGGGCATATCCATCGGGGACACCCTTGCCGCAATGTTTGCCGCGATCGGGGCATTGGCGGCCCTTCGTGAACGTGAGGTCAGCGGGCGGGGACAGATTGTCGATTCCGCCATTTACGAGGCAGTCCTTGGAGTCATGGAATCCCTGGTGCCGGAGTGGCAAATTGCCGGCTACCAGCGCGAGCGGACGGGTGCGATCCTGCCGAATATCGCGCCCAGCAACGTGTACCCCAGCAAAGACGGCAAGTGGGTTCTTATTGCAGCCAACCAGGACACCGTCTTTGCACGACTCGCCACGGCAATCGGCAGGCCCGAACTGGCAGCCGATGAACGGTTTGCGACCCACGTCGCCCGGGGCGAACGGCAATCGGACCTGGATGAGATCATCGCGGAGTACACCTCGTCCTGTTTGGCCGAGGATCTGGAATCAACACTCATCGAACATGGTGTGCCGGTTGGAAAAATCTTCCGTCCGGTTGAGATGCTGGCTGATCCCCAGTACCAGGCACGGGAATCCATTACTGAAATAGAGCATCCCGTTCTGGGCTCCGTCGCCATGCAGAATGTATTTCCCCGTCTGAGCCGCAGCCGTGGAAACGTGCGCTGGCCCGGTCCGGCACTGGGCGAGCACACTGATGAAGTCCTTGCTGAGATGGGGTTGTCACCGGCCGATGTGGAGACCATGCGGGAGAAGGGTCTCGTTTGAGCCGGACGGGACCCGCGGATGCCTGACCGTTTAGATCAGAGCCGCTCGCCCTGCCCGCCGGGAGAGCGCTCGCCGGTTGTGCGCTCGAGGTCAGGCGCCCGCCGGCTCAATGAGCTCCGGCCCGTTGTTCCGCACGGAATTGACCTGGCTGGAGACCACCCGCGGGGTCAGGACGGGTTCGGGTACGGCGTCGAGCAGCTGCGCCACGTCGCTTCCCCCGGTCAGCTTCGGATCCAGCCAGTCCGCGTAGAGATCCGGCGGGATGATCAGCGGTGTCCGGTCATGGATGTGGCCCAGGGCGTCGGTTGCCTGCGTGGTGATGATGGTGACGCTCAGCAGCCACTTGTGCTCGTGGTCCTCGGGCAGTGCCGGGTCGGGCCAGAACTCGTAGAGTCCGGCAAAGGCCAGCGGATCCTGCCTCTCCGAGTACAGGTAGGTGGGGATCTTTCCGTCCGCGGTTTTCTCCCACTCGTAGTAGCCGTCGGCGGGCACCAGTGCCCGGCGCCGAACAGCGGCCTTGCGGAATGCCGGTTTCTCCAGAATGGTTTCCCGCCGGGCATTGATCATCCGGGCTCCGATTTTCGGATCCTTGGCCCACACCGGCACAAGGCCCCATTTCGCCGTCGCCAACCGGCGCACCGGTTCCTCCTGGCTGAACCGTTCGGTGACAATCCGCACGTCATCCGTGGGCGCCACGTTCCAGGACGGCAGCACATCCGGTCCCACCGACTGTTCGACGGCGAACGCCGACACGAGGTCCGACGTCGCCCTGGCCATGACATAGCGTCCGCACATGGCACCCATTGTGCACCATAATCGACCCGCCGGCCCGGGAGGATTCCCGGCCGGAGGACGAAGTAGGCGGTTCTCCCGGTTCGAATATATGTTCTATTTTTAAAGCATGAACCAAAACGCTGCCGAGCGGCTCGTTGCCCGCCTGGCCCGGCGGGCGGAGCCCCTCAGCCTGACCCCGGAAGAGCTGGACTTCGAGCACAATCCGGTCACCACGTCGGTGCCCGGAGTGCCGGTGTGGGCCTGGATCAGGTTCCCCGGCGCGGCCGAACGGGTGAAGGGAGAGGCCTGCAGCTGGTCCTCGCGGGCAGTGCAGGTGCTCTGGGAGGACGCCGGGCTGCGGCGGGCCACCTGGGTGTGGGCCTCCGCCGTGACCCGGAGGGAAAACAACAGCCGCAAACAGGCATTGGGCGACAGGACGGCCCCGGACCGGACGCAGCGGTGAAGGATGCCGACCGCTAATTCACCGCCCGGCAATTGATTTCATGCAAACCCGGCCAGACTGGATCGCCGTTGGTGTGAAGGATGAGCGAACCACCGCCGTCGTCGTGCCACTTGAGCTCATAATTTCCACTGTTCACCGGCTCATACCCGTCATCGGCTGTCCAGGAACCGGTTTTCCAGCCGATGCCGGCGGCGTTGACGACGTAGACCGCACCGCTGCCGGCAAACAGGAACGAGACTTCGCGCACTGCCACACGGCAACCATCGCTGTTGGCCGGTGAGAGGACGTGGTACTTGGCGCTGGAAACGTCCCCCAGTGCGCCCAGCCCGCTGAAGATGACCGAGACAACCGCCGGCAGGGTCACAAACCAGGGCCACCGGATGCGCCGGTCCCGGCCCCTGAACGTCATTGATCGCCGTCTGGACGAATCCATATTCAGCAACACCATGGCGGCCAGGAAGAGAAGCCCGCCGACGGCCCACCCGGGGACGGCCTGCTGCCCGAGAACGAACAGAAATCCGGCCCAGCCCATAACACTGCACAGCGGGGCAAGCACCAGCAAAGCAACTGATGCCCGGAAAAGTCCGGAGGAAGGCTTGGCCCCGTCTGTTCCTGGCGTCCCTACTGGTCCTGAAACCCCGGCTGCACGAGCATCACTCGGTCCCACGATCCTCCTTCATCAGCGGTGGCAGATTCCCGGCCCCGGACACGTAAACCGGGCGCCGCCCCTCAGTACTGGCTGAAATCCGCCGTCGCCGGGTCCGCGCCCAGCCGGCTGCCGGATTCCAGTCCGTCCAGGACCTCCAGGTCCTCCTGGGCCAGGTCCAGTTGTGCCGCGGCCAGGTTTTCCCGCATCCGCGCAGAATCGGCCGACTTGGGGATGACAATCCTTCCCGATCCCAGGTGCCAGGCCAGCACCACCTGGGCGGGTGTGGCCTCGTACTTGTCCGCGAGCGCGGCCACTTCGGGCGCATCCAGGCCGGCGCCCTGGCCCAGCGGCGAGTACGCCTGCACCGCTATGCCCCGCGCCGCTGTCTCGGCGGCAAGCGCCGCCTGCTGGAAGCCGGGGTGGAGCTCAATCTGGTTCACGGCCGGAAGTATCCGGCTCTGCTCGGCCAGGGCGTCCAGATGCTCCACCAGGAAATTGGACACGCCGATGGCCCGCATGAACCCGTCCTGGTAGAGGCTCTCGAGCTCCTTCCAGGCCTGGACGAAACGTCCCTGCGACGGCACCGGCCAGTGGATGAGGTAGAGGTCCATGGTGTCCAGGTTCAGGGCGTGCCGGCTCTCCAGGAACGCCGACCGCGCCCGACCCTGATCCCCGTTGCGCAGTTTCGTGGTCACAAAAACCTCCGAACGCGGAATGCCCGACGCCGCGATGGCCGCCCCCACTCCTGCCTCGTTGCCGTAGGCGGCCGCGGTGTCGATGTGCCGGTATCCGGCGGCGAGCGCATCCTCGACCACTTCCTGCGTCCGCTCGGGCGGGATCTGGAACACACCGAAACCAAGCTGCGGAATGCGCACGGAATTGCCCAGAGTCAGGTCCGGGACGGGGGTGCGGGGGCTTTCGGTCATTGCGTCGCCTTCCTCGGAGTCCGGCCGCGGGATGGTGGCTTAGGCTTGGGTGCAGTTGGGTGCCGGGAACCTCCACCTAAGCCCGCCCGCCGACCGGCGTCAAGGCGCGGGGCGGAGGTAATCCCGGCGCGGGAACTCTCGAGTAAGGCATCGCGTGGCATTGAACCTGCTCTTCCTCGGCGGAACCGGCGTGATCAGTTCCGCCGCCGTCGCCCGCGCCCGCAGCCTCGGGCACCGCGTGACCGTGCTGAACCGGGGCGTCTCCGAACAGCGTCCGGTACCCGCCGGCGTCGACCATCTCTGCGCCGATGTGCGGGATCCCGCCGCCGTCCGCACCGCCCTGGGCAACCGGGAGTTCGACGCCGTGGCGGACTTCCTGTCCTTCACCGCCGACCATGTGGCCGCCGCCGTGGAGCTGTACCGCGGGCGCACCGGGCAGTATGTCTACATCAGTTCCGCCTCGGCCTACGCGAAGCCACCCTCGCAGCTGCCCGTCCGGGAGTCCACTCCCCTGCGCAATCCGTTCTGGCAGTATTCCCGGGACAAGATCGCCGGCGAGGATGTCCTGGTGCAGGCGTACCGTGCGGCAGGTTTCCCGGGAACGATCGTGCGTCCTTCGCACACCTATGACGCGACCAAGGTGCCGCTGATCGGAGGCTGGACGGATATCCATCGGATGCGGGCCGGGCTGCCGGTCCTGGTGCACGGTGACGGTACGTCCCTGTGGACCCTGACGCACAGCCGGGACTTTGCCACGGCGTTCGTAGGGCTGCTGGGCCGTCCTGCCGCCGTCGGAGAAAGCTTCACCATTACCTCCGATGAGTTCCTGCCGTGGGACGCCGTCTACCGGACACTGGCCGCGGCGGCGGGGGTGCCGGAACCGCAACTGGTCCACGTGGCGTCCGAGACCATTGCGGCCCATGATCCGGGGCGCGGCCCGGGACTGCTGGGCGACAAAAGCCATTCCGCGGTCTTCGACAACACCAAGATCAAGGCCCTGGTTCCGGACTATTGTGCAGTCATTCCGTTTGTTGCCGGCGCCCGGGAAATTCTGGACTGGTATGACTCCCATCCGCGGGCACGGGTGCCGGACCCGGGCTGGATGGATGTCAGTGACCGTCTGGCCGCGTGGGCCCGCGCCGGCGCGGCCGAGGGCAGGCGGCGGAATGCGTCGCCGGCTACCGGTGTTTGACTGTTAGAGTGCCTGCAAGAGGCCAAATGAAAGGCAAGAGCATGTCGGATAACAACCCGTTTGCGGGACTGGGTGACGGAGCACGATCCGGTTCCGGTCCCGACGGCGACCAGTACGCCTACCCGCAGTCCAACGAACCGCGGCCGGCACCGCGGGCTCCGGAGTCCCCGGCCCCGCAGCAGGCCCCCTATCAGCAGTACCCGAACCAGGGCCAGTACCCGAACCAGCAGCAGGGGCACACCTACCCCGGCCAGCACCAGACGCCGCAGCAATACCCCGGCTATCCCGGCGGCCAGCCGCCGCAGGGGTACCCGAACCAGGTCCAGAATTACCCCGGCCCCGGACAGCACCAGACGCAGCACGGGTACGGCCAGAACCAGTTTGGTCCCGGCCCGTACGGCCAGGGACCCTACGCACAGGGCTACCCGGTCCAGAAGTCCCGGGTAACTGCCGGCCTGCTGGGCGTATTCCTCGGCGCCTTCGGCGTGCACCGCTTTTACCTGGGCCACCCGGGAATCGGTGCTGCGCAGATTGTGACGACCGCGGTTACCGGCGGCTTTGCCGGTGTCTGGGGATTTGTGGAGGGCATCATGATCCTCTGCAACGCCCAGGCCTTCCGCACGGATGCACGCGGCATTCCGCTCAAGGGATAGCGCGACGCGCGGCTGTCCCGTCCGGCGGCGGGACAGCTAGCCCTGCATGTTCCTGCGGTAGCGGTGCTCCAGCAGCAGGCGGGCCCCGTTGACCACCAGTGTTTCGACCGGCACCCCCTGTTCCTCGGCCAGTTCCTCCAGTTCCCGTCCCAGCTTCGGCGGGATCTGTACCTCAATGATCATGGCTTAAATCGTATAGCCGCCGTTGGCCTCTTCCTGACGGAGTGTCCGTCAGCTGCGTCACCACCGTGTGCCGGCGCTCGCCGCCGGGTGTTCCTTCCGCCCCTCCGGCGGGCTCCCAGACTGGCTCGCTACGATGCGAGTGAAGACTCTGAGTAAGGAACCAGGAATGTTGACCGTTGGCATTGCCGCCCACCCGTCCAAACCGATCGCAGAGGCCGTCGCCTCCGTTATGGAGTGGTGTTCCACCCATAATGTCCGTCCCGTTGGCCTGAAGTCCTCAGCCGGGCAGTTGCCAACCTCGGCTTTCTGATCGAGCTGCAGCCGAATGAGCTGGACGGCGCACTGGCACGTATTGTCGACGGCGATTTCTCCATCGAGGCCCACCACGCACTGGACGTCGCAGTGACCGATCCGGATGGTGCCGAGCAGCATCACCTGGTCTTCAACGACTTTGTGCTGACCCGCCAGCCGGGGCAGGGAACCGTACAGGCGGATATGAGCGTGGCGGGCATTCCCTACGGTTTCGTCAAAGCCGACGGAATCATCACCGCCACCCCCGCAGGGTCCACCGCATACAGTTATGCCGCCGGCGGCCCCGTGGTCTCTCCCGCGCTCCCCGCCGTCGTCGTGACGCCGGTGGCGCCCATGGCCGGACTCAGCCGCCCGTTTGTACTCGGCCATGAGGACGGGCTCTCGCTCACCCTGACAGGGCAGCGCAGCACCGTAGCGATGGAGGCCGACGGCGTCCTGATCGGCGCCGCAGGTCCCGGCACCCGGATAATGCTGAAGCTGCGCCCCCACGCCGGCGAAGTCATTCGCCTGGACAAGAGCGGGCATACCCAGCGTGGAATGCTCAAGTTGAGCCTGCTGGACCTGCCGTTCACCCGGGAGCAGCTGGCCGAGCGCTTCGGCCGGTAACCGGGCCACAGTCAAGGCCCGGTCCGGCCGGCCGATCCCCGCCCGCTCCCGGCCGTCCGGTGCTACGCTGGGATTCGAAAGTTTGTTCTAGTTGGATTCTGTTCCAGCCGGGTAAGGGTCGGAGGTCGGGCATGGCAGTGTTCTCAGCGGACCGCTCCCGCAGGACGGCGCCTCCGGCGGAGTCCGACGCCGCAACGGCCGCCGGGTTTCCCAGCCCCGCGCGTGACTATTTCGACGGCCGGATCGACCTCAACCGGCACCTCATCCGCGATCCCACCTCCACCTATGTAGTACGGGTGGAGGGCGATTCCATGGCCGGCACCGGCATCTGCAGCGGTGATGAACTGATTGTGGACCGCTCGCTCACCCCGCGGGACGGCGCCGTCGTTGTTGCCGTGGTGAACGGAGAGCTGGCGGTGCGCCGGCTGTTGCTGGACGGCGGCCGGATCGCGCTGCGGGCGGACAGTCCCGGCTACCCGGATATCGAGGTGGCCGAGCCCTCGGAACTTCAGGTGTGGGGCGTCGTGACGCGGTGCCTGCACCATGTCTGACGTGCACGGGAGGCCGGGATCCGGTGAACGGATCGCACTGGTGGACGTCAACAGCTTTTACGTCTCCTGCGAGCGTGCCTTCGATCCGAAGCTTGCCGGTGTACCTGTGGTGGTGCTCTCCAACAATGACGGCTGCGTGGTGGCCCGCTCGGATGAAGCCAAGGCGCTGGGCATCAAAACCGGCACGCCCTGGTTCCAGCTCGCCGAATCAGCCCCGCAGGTGGGCCTGGTCCAGCGCTCCAGCAACTACGAACTCTACGGCGACCTGAGCTCCCGCGTGATGGAACTGCTGGGCCGTTATGCCCTGTGGCAGGAGGTGTACTCCATCGACGAGTCCTTCCTCGGCCTGGCCGGCACCCCCGCCGAACTGGAAACGCAGGGGGCCACCATCCGCACCGCCGTCGCCCGGCACACCGGCCTGCCCGTGTGCGTCGGCATCGGCAGCACCAAAACCCTGGCGAAATTCGCCAACCGCATCGCCAAGCAGAACCGGCACCTGCGGGGCGTCTGCAACCTGGACACCATGGACCCCGCCGTTGTGGACACCATCATGTCCCGGGTGCCGGTCACCGGACTGTGGGGCGTGGGCTCCCGGCTGGGAACCCGGCTGGCGGCACTGGGCATCGAGTCCGTGGCAGACCTGCGGGCCGCGGACCCGGCAATGATCCGGCGGAAGTTCTCCGTCATCCTGCAACGGACGGTGCTGGAGCTGAACGGCACCTCGTGCATCCCGCTGGACGACGAGCGTGCGGACCGCAAACAGCTCATCTTTTCGCGCAGCTTCTCCACCCCCGTGACCACGCTGGCGGACATGCGGCAGGTAATGAGCATCTACGCGCAGCAGGCCGCTGCCCGGCTGGAGCGCGAGGGCCAGCAGGCGTCCGTCCTGACCGCTTATGCCGGCACCTCGCACTTCAGCACCTCCGCGGCGTCCTTCCCGTCCGCCACCGTCCGGCTGGCGGCCCCGACGTCGGACCCGGTCCTGCTCAGCCGGGCGGCGGTCAACGCCCTGGACGCCCAGGTGGTCGAAGGCGTGCCGTACACCAAGGCCGGCGTGATGCTCACCGGGCTGGAGGCGGCCGGAGCACAGCCTTTGTTCGAGGAATTCGTCTCCGCGCAGGAACGCCGGAACCTGGGTGAGCTGCTGGGCCGGGTGACGGACAAATACGGTGCGGCGAGCATCGGCCTGGGCCTGGCCGGGATGGCAACCGCCAAGCCCGAGTGGACCATGTCCCGCAAGTACTCTTCCCCGCGCTACACCACCGAGTGGAGTGAGCTGCCGGTGGTGAAGGCACTCTAAGCGGATACCTGCGCCCGTGCGTCCGTACAGGTAGCGGCAGTTCCCTGACAGCGCCGCCCTGTGCGGGGTAGCCTGCGGTCCGGGAGCGGTACGGACCTTCATCCGCGCGGGTGCTCCCGTCTCGCAGCCATCCCCGGGGGTACACATGGAGATTTTCTGGCCCGGCGCCGTCATCGGCCCGGTAGTGATGCTGCTCTGCCTTATCGGCTTCAGGAAGCGCGAGGCGCTTGCCCGCGGGTTCTTTTCCGGGCAGGAGGCCCTCCACGGAACGCAGCAGGCCAACCGCATTATGGGCGACCCCGCGGCACGGCCGGGCAGGCTCACTGCTCCCCTGCTGGGCGGCATGGGACTGGGCGCGGTGCTCTTTGTCCTCTCGGTCACCGGCGTTCTGGCGACGGACGGCCCGGCGGCGCCGGCCCCTCCCCCGGGCTTTTTCCTTCTCGCGGCGGCCGGCATCGGCTTTGGCGTGTCGGCCCTGGTGTATGTGCTGACCCGGAAAGGACGCAGACCCGTACGGGCGCTGCTGTGGGCACTGGTCGGCGCCGGGATGGCCTGCATCCTCCTTGCCGGGGTGCTGTTCCTGGGCCAGTGATGATGCCTGCCCCCTTCGTCAGCGGGTAGGCCCGCTTTCGTGGGAGGCTGTATTCATGGATCTGGTGGTATCGCCTGCGCTCACAATCCCGGCGGCGGAGCTCACCTGGCGCTTCTCCCGTTCCTCGGGTCCGGGCGGCCAGCATGTGAACACTTCCGACAGCCGCGTCGAGCTGCTGTGGAATGTTGCCGGATCGGCGGTGCTGACGGACGAACAGCGGACGATGCTGCTGCGGCGCCTGCAGAACCGGCTGGTTGCCGGCGTCCTGACCGTAACGGCGTCGGAACAGCGCTCGCAGCTGCGCAACCGTGAGACCGCGCTGGCCAAGCTCGCAGCGCTCGCCGCAGAGGGACTGACGCCCGCACCGCCGAAGCGGCGCAAAACCAAACCCACCCGGGGCTCGAACTACCGGCGGCTGGATGCCAAGAAACAACGCTCAGCGACCAAGCAGCAACGGCAGCGTCCGCCGCGGGACTAGCGTCACCGCCAGGCCAGGTCCGCGCTGCCGTAAAGCGGCGGAAGCCAGGGATACTCAAGCTGCTGACCGTTGATCTGCAACGGCGGCGGCACATAGGTCAGTGAACCGTAATCCCCCGATCCGCTGCGCAGCGCCGGCGCGGGCAGCGCGGACGGTTCAGTCCCCGGCGGAGGACCGGGCAGCCCCAGCAGTTCCTGCGCCGTCCGCGCCAGCGAGAGGTGCGCCGACCCGGCCACCCCGCGCGGGCGCGCCGTCACCAGGGCGAGGGCCGCGGCGGACATTCCGAGCCCGGTCGCATAGTCCAGGGCCTGCACCGGGAGCGCTCCGGGCCGCCAGCCGCCGTCGTCTCCGACACCTCCGTACAGGTACGAGATGCCGGTGGCAGCCTGCACAATGCTGTCAAAGCCCCGCCGTTCCGCCCACGGACCCCGGTCGCCCCAGGCATCCAGGGACACCACGGCCAGCTGCGGGTAATCGGCCCGCAGCGAGGCCGGGTCCAGCCCCAGCCGGGCCATCGATCCGCCGCGGTAGGCGGTCAGGACGACGTCGGCCTGCCCCAGCAGGGCACGCAGCCGGCCGGAGGCTGCCGGATCCGCGAAGTCCGCAACGGCGCTGCGCTTGGCGAACCCGGTGTCCACGTACTGGTCCTCCAGCTCCGGGAGGGCCGGCGGATCCACCCGCAGCACATCTGCTCCGAGGGCGCCCAGCAGGCGGCTGCCGGACGGGCCCGCAATAACCCGGGTAAGGTCCAGCACGCGCAGCCCGGCCAGGGGCGCCGCGCCTTCTGCGCGGGGCCGCGGAGCAGGATCTGAGGCGTCAAGGTCCAGCCGCAGCCACGGTTCGGCCCGGAGGCAGCGTCCCTGCTCCGACGCCGCCCAGGCCTCCGGTGTCCGCACCTCGGCGGCGAGCCCGCCGTGCGCGGTCACCGCTGCTTCCACGTCCGCCGCAGTACGGGCACGGACCGCCGCGTCCACCTCCTCGGGACGCTCCGCCCCGAGTGCCGTAAGCAGGGCCCTTTCATGGTGCGGATAGTTTGCATGCAGGCGTACCCAGCCGTCGGCGCTGCGCCGGAATCCGGACAGCGGAGCGAACCCGGCCACGGGCCTTCCGTTGACCCGCAAATGCGTAAAGGAGGCGAAGGCGGCCGCGGCGCCGTCGGACCTAAAACCGATCCGGTCCTGCCCGCCGGCGGAAGCATAGCCGGCCACGGCAGCGGCCAGCATCTGCAGTGCGCCCAGCGCGAGTCCCTCCACATCCAGCCGGCCCGCCCACCACCAGCGCGGCCCGGACCAGGACACCGCGCCCTCCGCCGGCTCCGGCAGCAGAGGGTCCAGGCTGCGCAGCAGCGGCGGCACTTTCCCGGGGATGCTCATGGAAGGATTATGCACCCGCCCGGGTCTCCGGAAACCCCCGGGTCTACGCTTGGCACACCGGGCGGGTCCCGGCCCTCGAAACAGCGTTTCCGGACAAAGGAGCATCATGGCAGCGGACGTACTGGTAATCATTGGTGTGGGCGGCATGGGCCTGGCGGTGCTCCGTCGGTCCGGGGCCGGGCGGAAGGTCCTTCTGGCCGATTACAACGAGGACCTCCTCGAACTGGTGCACGCCGCTGCGCTCGGTGACGGGTACGACGTCGTCTCCGCGCAGGTGGACGTCTCCTCCCGGGAATCGGTGGCCGCCCTGGCCGCCACTGCCCGCGAGCTGGGCCAGGTGACCGGCGTGGTGCATACGGCCGGCCTCTCCCCCGTTCAGGCTCCGGTCGAGGCGATCTGGAAGGTGGACCTGTTCGGTGTGGCCGTGGTGCTGGAGGAGTTCGAGAAGGTGATCTCCCCCGGCGGGTCCGGCGTCGTGATAGCGAGCATGGCCGGCTACCTGGGCGGCGGCGGGATATCAGCAGAGGATCTGGCGAGCCTCGCCGCTAAACCTGCCGATGACCTGATGCTGCTGCCGCTGGTTACCAGTATCGACCACCCGGGACAGGCCTACAGTGTGGCCAAGCGGGCCAACCAGGTCCGGGTCCAGGCCGCCAGCCCGCGCTGGGGCGCCCGGGGCGCACGGGTGAACAGCATCAGCCCCGGCGTCATTTCCACCCCGATGGGCCAGCAGGAACTCGCCGGCGAATCCGGGGCACAGATGCGCGCCATGATCGACGCCTCCGGCACCAAGCGGGTGGGGACCCCGGCGGACATTGCCAACGCCGCCGCGTTCCTGCTCAGCCGGGATTCCAGCTTCATCACCGGCACCGACCTGCTGGTCGACGGCGGCGCAGTGGCGGCCGTCGACACCGGCCGGCGAACCCAGCTGGCCGGCTGAACCCACCCCGCGAACCCGTTCGGCCGATCGGGGACGGTTACTGCGCGCAGTGATTGCCGGGCAGCCGGCGTCGTGGTGCAATCGGGCCATGGACTTCACCACTTCCCTCGATGGCACCCGGATTGCCTTGGACCAGCAGGGCAGCGGAACACCGGTGGTGGTTGTCGGCGGCGCATTCTCCACCGCCGCCGCCGGGCTTCCGCTGGCGGGCGCCCTGAACGCCGCAGGATTCCGTGCCGTGGTGGTGGACCGCCGTGCCCGCGGTGCAAGCGGGGACACGGCCCCGTACTCCCCGCAGCGCGAAGTAGAGGATCTGAGCGCTGTCCTGGATGCTGTGGGCGGAGAGGCTGCTGTCCTGGGCCACTCCTCCGGCGCCATGCTCGCGCTCCTGGCGGCAGCCGAAGGTGCCCCCGTCAACCACCTCTTCCTGTCCGAACCGCCGTTTCTTTTTGGCCGGGACGAGCCCGCCGGAGACCTTCCGGACCGGCTTCAGGCCATGGTGGACGCGGGGCACCCTGACGACGCCGTGACCACCTTCCAGCGCGAAGGCATCGGACTGCCGGAACCCTTCATCGAGCAGATCCGGACCAGCCCCATGTTTCAGGACCTGCTTCCGCTGGCGCAGTCCACCGTGTACGACGCGCTGCTGTCTGCGGCCGTGTCCACGCCCACGGCCGCCATGACCGGGGTATCAATGCCGGTCACCATCCTGCGCGGCGTGTCCACGTATCCCGTGATCATGACCGCCACAGAGCGCTTGGCCAGCCTGATGCCGCACGCGGTCCTGGTGACCGTACCGGAGTCACGTGACCACTCCGCGGATCCGGTGGGGACGGCCCGGGAGGTCGGCCGCAGGATGCCGGTGCAATGACGGGCGGACCGGCGGCGGAAGCCGTCCCGTATCTGGCACTGCTGCGCGGCATCAATGTCGGCGGCCGGAACAAGGTGCCCATGAAGGCGCTGAAGGGGCATCTGGAGGACCTGGGGTATCAGGGGGTCTCCACCTATATTGCAAGCGGCAACGTCCTGCTTTCCTCGGATCAGGAGGCCGCGGAGGTGGCCCGGAGCATCGAGGCCGCCCTGACCCGCAATTTCGACCTGGATGACGAGCTGGTCAAGGTTCTGGTCCTTACCCGGGATCAGTTGCAGGCCGTGGTGGACGGAAAACCGGAGAACTTCGGCGAGCGTCCGGATCTGTACCACTCCGACGCGGTCTTCCTCATGGATATCGACGCCGGCACCGCCATGGGTGCCTTCCGCCCGCGGGAGGGCGTGGACGAGGTGTGGCCGGGAGACGGGGTGATCTACTCCCAGCGGCTCAGCGCCGAGCGGACCAAGAGCAGGCTCAGCGCAATCGTCGCCTCCCCGCTGTACAAGTCGATGACCATCCGCAGCTGGAACACCACCATGAAGCTCCGGGACCTGCTCTAGGGCGTAACCCCCGCCACGGGCCCGCCGCTTCGGGCGGGCTGCTTCAGCCGGGCCGCCCGAAAGAACACCCTAGGGCGTCACATTGCCGGAAATCCGAGCACGCAGCTGCTCGTTTTCCGCTGCCCACTGGCGAAGCCCCGCAATAACCTTCTGCAGGAAGTCATCCACTTCGTCCTGGCCATAGCCCTCCCGGAATTTTGTGGGAGAAAACTTCTGGTTAATGACCTGATCTGCGCTCAGGCCCGGATTCGAGATGAATACCGGTTGGCTGAGGGGGTTGATGATATGCCGCTGGAGCAGCTCATTTTCCTCCTGGAGCCGGCGCAGCTCCACAACAACAACCGTGTCCAGGAACCTGTCCACTTCGTCCTGGTCATATCCTTCCCTGAATTTCGTGGGTTGGAACCGCTGGGCCATCACTTCCTCGGCCGTGATTGCGGGTTTCCGCTGGACCGCTTTGTGTTGGTCCGGCTGCTTTCCGGCTGTTCCCCTGGATTTTTTGGCTAGCGTAAAACCAAGGTAAATCAGCAGGGCAATGCCCAACGCAGACCAGAGGATGACGGAACCGCCGTCGTCGCTGTTTTCCTGGGCTATTGCCGCAATATTCACCAGGGACATGAATGCCGCCTTTCCTCAGGTTTGCCATAACGATTCGAGCTGAATACTACTGGCAATTCCTGATTCCCATCAGCACCCCAGCAGGCTCATTTTTCGTTATTCCCCGCCGACGTTGGTGACCAACCTGCCACCCATTGCATCAGCGAGTTCGTGTACTTCGTTGCTGCCCGGAACTGAGCCTTCGCGGCCCGGAAGAACCAGCACATGCCAGTTGTTCCCTTCAGCAAAGTAGCCGGGCCCGTTCTCCGCCCCCTCGATCATCTCTGCGGCCTTCACCCGGTCCGCCTCGTTTTCGTAGCGGATGATTTCGACCGTTTCAGTGCACAATCGGTACTGGGGCACGTGGCCGTCGAACTGCAGGGTTACCGGTTCGGCCAGCGTGACCGGGTCACAGTCCAGGGTCGCCGCGACGGCTTCATAGGCTTCGTCAACGGACCCGAAGGAGGACAGGGCAGGTTCCGTGGAGGAATCCTCGGGGGAAGCCGCGGTACAGGCTGTCCGCAGGTACGCCGCGGACAGCAACACGAGTGCAGAGGCGCTCCGTTTCATTACCGGTCCCCTTCCCTAGCAATTCCGCACATCCTCACACGGTTTAGCACTTTTTCGCGTCGCCGGACCTGGCGTGTGGCGGATGGGAGCCGAGTGGGCGTCCGGTGGGAAACGGATAGCGTAGAGACATGAGCTACGCGTACGACGTCGAGATCCTGCACCTGCTCGTCTCCGGCGGACACGCCTACTTCGGCCGGGCCAAGGATGGTCCCGCCGAGGTGGAAACCGTGGACGCGGATCGGGCCGAGGTCGTAGCCGGCAAGGGCATTGTGGGCGACAGGTTTTTCGGCAAGGCCGCGCACATGGACGCCGCGGTCACCCTGTTTGCCGTTGAGTCCCTCGAAGCCATCGCGGCCGAACTTGGCGCGGACCCCTTCGATCCGCTGCTGACCCGGCGGAACGTGGTGCTCCGCGGCGCCGAACTGGTGCCGCTGATCGGGCAGGACTTCACGCTGCGGACTCCCGGCGGCAGCGTCGACTTCCACGGCGGCCGGCACGCCCACCCCTGTGCATGGATGGATAAGGTCCTGGCGCCCGGGGCGCATAAGGCGATGCGCGGCCGGGGCGGCCTGCGCTGCCGGCCGGTGAGCAGCGGCGTGCTGCAGCGGGGACCGGCCGTGCTGATCAGCCCGGTTCCGCTGGATCCTGCCCGGGCGGGCGAGCCCACGCTGTTGCGTCCCGGCCGGCTGCCTTAGTCCCGGCTGCCCGGTCCCGGATGCCCCGGCCGCTGCCCGGGCCACGGCATCTGCCGGCTCCCCCACCCGTCCCGCTGGTGCCCGGCCGGGCGAATCAGCCACTTATGTGCCGATGTCCCTGCGGTTGAGGCTGAACACCGCGAGCAGCATCAGCAACGCACTGGTTCCGTACAGTGCCGCCAGCCCGGCCCAATCCGCCCCGGTGCTGAGCGGTCCCGCACCGAAGGCCCAGTGATAGGGCGAGAAGGCGTGCAGGTAGTCCAGGTCCGGGTTCTGGTTGGCCACGGCGTTGAGGGCATACCCGCCGACGGCGACCGTGACGGCGGCGCCCAGCGCCCAGGTGCGGCGACCGGTAAGTGCCCCCGCCGCCAGTGCGACGGACGCGGTGAGCAGCGCCAGTCCGACGAGCGCGGCACAGCCGGCCCAGACATGGGAGGCAATCAGTCCGAGTTCTGCCGGCCCGTTGAACATCAGCACGGCCAGACCGGTGAAGAGGCCCAACAGCACCAGCCGCGCCGCAATGGCGGCACTGCGTTCCAGCACGAGCCGGACCCGGCCGACTCCGTGGGCCAGCACCAGTTCCAGGGTTCCGCTCTCTTCGTCGCCGGCAATGGCCCGGGTTCCCCAGGAAACGGCGGCAATGGTGAAGAGTGCGAACCCTATGAGCCCGAAGAACGTCGATTGGGTGTACCCGGCGCCGGTGGTCAGCTCGTCGTAGCCCAGGGCATTGATGAGTTCGGGCGGCAGGCTCTGCAGGAGATCCTGAAAATCCTGGCCGGCCAGGGACGGATAGAGGGGCAGGTACAGGCTCAGGACAGCCAGGATGCCGGCCGCCCATCCAAGCAGGGCACGCCACGAGCCGGCCAGTGAACGGGTGAACAGTGGCAGTCCGCTCATGACGGTGCACCGCCGTCGGGTGACCCGGTGTGGCCCTCCGGGCTGTAGAACCTCAGAACAGCCTCCTCGAGGTCCGGCTCCTGCACCACCAAATCCAGGATGCGGTACCCGGCCAGGGCCGTGATCAGGTCCGCCATCTCGCCGTCGAACCGGCCATGGATGGAGGCGGCATCCTTCACCTCCCGGTCGGGTGCCTGCAGCAGCTCAAACCCGGGCACCCGCACAAGACGCTCCACCAGAACAGTCGCTTCTTCGGATGTGGCACCTATCCGCACCCGGCGGGCAGCGGATGCCCGGATGTCCTCGGTGCTGGCGGACGCCGCCACCGTCCCGGACCGGATGATCGCTATAGTGTCCGCCGCCTCCTCGATCTCACTAAGCACGTGGGAGCTCAGCAGCACTGTCTGGCCGTTGTTGCTCGCCTCCCGGACCATGCCCAGGAACTCCTGCTGAACCAGCGGGTCCAGTCCACTGGTGGGTTCATCGAGGATGAGCAGCTGCGGTTGGTGCATAAAGGCCTGGATCAGTCCGAGTTTCTGCCGGTTGCCCTTGGAGAGGGCACGCACGGGGCGTCCCAGGTCCAGGCTGAGCCGCTCTGCCAGCGCCGGGACGGTTCCCGGTTCCACGGGTCCGCTGATCCGAGCGTAGAAGCGAAGTAATTCCCGTCCGCTGACGCGCTCAGCCGCCGCCAGGTCACCGGGAAGAAAGCCGATCCTGCGGCGCAGGGCCGGACCTCCGCTGCGGGGATCCATGCCCAGGACCCTTATCGCACCGGAGCTGGGCGCAGCAGGTCCAGGAGCAGGCGCATCAGGGTGGTCTTGCCGGCACCGTTGGGACCGATGATCCCGAAGACGCTGCCGGTACGGACTTCCAGGTTTACCCCCTTCAACGCTTCCACGCGTCCGAAGGATTTATGCAGTGCACTCGTGCGGACGGCAGGCGAATTAGAACCGGTGTCCATGGCGTCAGAGCGGCCCGTCCGGAGGGTCCTCCCCCACCAGCATTCGCCGCAGGCAGCCGACCGGCGGCGGTTCGGTTTTCCGGCTCAGCTGTTCTTCGGTCATGGTGCGGAAGACTAGGCCGGACGGGGCAACCGCGTCCATAGGCAGCCGGTGTGGCGGTGCAGAACGACGGCGATTAAAGCAAAACGCCGCGGCGGTCCTTGGAGGGCCCGCCGCGGCGCCAGTGCTTGTGCTGTGGAACTACGGAACTAGAAGTCCCAGTCGTCGTCTTCCGTGTTCACGGCCTTGCCGATCACGTAGGAGGAACCGGAGCCGGAGAAGAAGTCGTGGTTCTCGTCCGCGTTCGGAGAGAGAGCGGACAGGATCGCCGGGTTCACGTCCGTCAGGGTGGACGGGAACATGGCCTCGTAGCCCAGGTTCATCAGCGCCTTGTTGGCGTTGTAGTGCAGGAACTTCTTGACATCCTCAGCCAGGCCGACGCCGTCGTAAAGGTCATGCGTGTACTGGACTTCGTTTTCGTACAGCTCGAAGAGCAGCTCGTACGTGTAGTCCTTCAGCTCCTGCCGGCGTTCCTCCGGCAGGGTCTCCAGACCGCGCTGGAACTTGTAGCCGATGTAGTAGCCGTGCACGGCCTCATCACGGATGATCAGGCGGATCAGGTCGGCCGTGTTTGTCAGCTTGGCCCGGGAGGACCAGTACATCGGCAGGTAGAAGCCGGAGTAGAACAGGAAGGACTCCAGCAGGGTGGAGGCGATCTTGCGCTTCAGGGGATCATCGCCGCGGTAGTACTCGGTGACAATCTGCGCCTTCTTCTGCAGGTTCTCATTCTCCGTGGACCAGCGGAACGCTTCGTCGATCTCCTTGGTGGAGGCCAGGGTGGAGAAGATCGAGGAGTAGCTCTTGGCGTGGACGGACTCCATGAACGCAATGTTCGTGTAGACCGCTTCCTCGTGCGGGGTGAGCGCATCGGGGATCAGTGAGACGGCGCCGACAGTGGCCTGGACGGTGTCCAGGAGGGTCAGGCCGGTGAACACGCGCATGGTCAGCTGCTGCTCTTCGGGGGTGAGCGTGTTCCAGGACTGGACGTCGTTGGACAGCGGCACCTTTTCCGGCAGCCAGAAGTTGTTGACCAGGCGGTTCCACACTTCTACGTCCTTCTCGTCCTGGATGCGGTTCCAGTTGATCGCCTGCACGTGGTCGATCAGCTTCAGCTTCTCGGTCATAGATAAATCCTTGTCTTCAAAAGTTCCGGGGAGGGAGTGCGGTGGATGCAGGCCTCACAGCATGCAGGAAACGCAGCCCTCAACCTCGGTGCCTTCCAGGGCGAGCTGGCGCAGGCGGATGTAGTAGATGGTCTTGATGCCCTTGCGCCAGGCGTAGATCTGCGCCTTGTTGATGTCGCGGGTGGTGGCGGTGTCCTTGAAGAACAGGGTCAGGGACAGGCCCTGGTCCACGTGCTGCGTGGCAGCGGCGTAGGTGTCGATGATCTTCTCGTAACCGATTTCGTACGCATCCTGGTAGTACTCCAGGTTGTCGTTGGTCAGGTACGGCGCCGGGTAGTACACGCGTCCCAGCTTGCCTTCCTTGCGGATCTCGATCTTGGACGCCACCGGGTGGATCGAGGAGGTGGAGTTGTTGATGTAGGAGATCGAACCGGTGGGCGGCACGGCCTGCAGGTTCTGGTTGTAGATGCCGTGGGCCATTACAGAATCCCGCAGCTCGGCCCAGTCAGCCTGGGTCGGGATCTTCACGCCGGCAAACAGTTCGCGCACACGCTCGGTCTGCGGCACCCATTCGGAGTTGATGTACTTCTCGAAGTACTCACCCGTGGCGTACTTGGACCGCTCAAAGCCGGCGAACTTGCGGCCGGTCTCAATGGAGAGCAGGTTCGAGGCCCGCACGGCGTGGTAGACCACCGTGTAGAAGTAGATGTTGGTGAAGTCGATGCCCTCTTCGGAGCCGTAGTGGACCCGCTCGCGGGCCAGGTAGCCGTGCAGGTTCATCTGGCCCAGGCCGATTGCGTGGGACTGGTCGTTGCCCTTGGCAATGGACGGAACGGAGCCGATGTGGCTCATATCCGAGACGGCGGTCAGCGCGCGGATGGCCGTTTCAATGGTCCGGCCGAAGTCCGGGGAATCCATGGTCTTGGCAATGTTCAGCGAGCCGAGGTTGCAGGAAATGTCCTTGCCGGTCTCGTCGTAGGACAGGTCATCCTTGTACGTGGTGGGCTCGGAGACCTGGAGGATTTCCGAGCACAGGTTGGACATGATGATCTTGCCGTCGATCGGGTTGGCACGGTTCACTGTGTCTTCGAACATGATGTACGGGTAGCCGGACTCGAACTGGATCTCGGCGAGGGTCTGGAAGAACTCGCGGGCACGGATCTTGGTCTTCTTGATCCGGGCGTCGTCCACCATCTCGTAGTACTTCTCGGTGACCGAGATGTCGGAGAACGGCATGCCGTAGACCTTCTCGACGTCGTACGGGGAGAACAGGTACATGTCCTCGTCCCGCTTGGCCAGCTCGAAGGTGATGTCCGGAACGACGACGCCGAGGGACAGGGTCTTGATGCGGATCTTCTCGTCAGCGTTTTCACGCTTGGTGTCGAGGAACCGGTTGATGTCCGGGTGGTGGGCGTGCAGGTACACGGCACCGGCGCCCTGGCGGGCACCGAGCTGGTTGGCGTAGGAGAAGCTGTCTTCGAGCAGCTTCATCACGGGGATGACGCCGGAGGACTGGTTCTCGATCTGCTTGATTGGTGCGCCGACCTCGCGGATGTTGGTCAGTGCGAAGGCCACGCCGCCGCCGCGCTTGGAGAGCTGCAGGGCGGAGTTGATGGAGCGGCCGATGGACTCCATGTTGTCTTCGATGCGCAGCAGGAAGCAGGAGACCAGCTCGCCGCGCTGGGCCTTGCCGGCGTTCAGGAAGGTGGGGGTGGCCGGCTGGAAGCGGCCTTCGATGATTTCATCCACCATCTGCACGGCCAGCTTCTCGTCGCCGCGGGCCAGGTGCAGGGCAACCATGCACACGCGGTCCTCGTAGCGTTCCAGGTAACGCTTGCCGTCGAAGGTCTTCAGCGTGTACGAGGTGTAGAACTTGAACGCACCCAGGAAGGTCTCGAAACGGAACTTCTTCTTGTAGGCACGCTGGTAGAGGTCCTTGATGAAGTTCATGGAGTACTGGTCGAGCGTCTCGCGCTCGTAGTACTCGTTCTTCACCAGGTATTCGAGCTTCTCTTCCAGGTCGTGGAAGAAGACCGTGTTGTTGTTAACGTGCTGGAGGAAGTACTGGCGCGCAGCAGCGCGATCGGCGTCGAACTGGATCTCGCCGTTCTTGCCGTACAGGTTCAGCATGGCGTTGAGCTCGTGATAGCCCAGGTCCTTGTAAGCCTCGGGGAGCTCCTTGGAGGCTGTCATGCCGGCTTCTGCGACTGATGTGTCCAAAACTTTTCCAATCCTTCGTTAACCTTGGCGACGTCCTCGGACGTGCCCGTGAGTTCAAATCGATACAGCACGGGGACCTGGCATTTCACGGCGATGATGTCCGCCGCGAGGCAGTAGGAGTCCCCGAAGTTTGTGTTGCCCGCTCCGATCACTCCCCGGATCAGGGAGCGGTTGTGCTCGTTGTTCAGGAACTTGATGACCTGTTTGGGCACGGCCCCCTTGGCCGCGGCCCCCGGCTGCGCCGCCGTTCCCCCGTAGGTGGGGAGCAGCAGCACATAGGGCTGGCGGGCCAGCAGCGTGGGCTGGGGGGTGTGGAGCGGAAGCTGGGCCGCGGAAACCCCGAGCTTTTGTACAAAGCGGCGGGTGTAACCGGAGGCCGATGAGAAGTAAATCAGGGACGCGTCCGTTTCCGGATGCCTCTCCCCTGCGGATGTACCTGCCGGAATACCGGCCTGATCTGCCATCCCCAGTGTCATGGTTGCTGCGCTCCTGACGGGTTTTGCGCGGGTGGTGCGGTGATGCGAGGTGCTGCTAAGGGAAACCGTGGGCGGGGCCCGGGGATTCTTAGGCGACGGAGGAAACCTGCGCCTGGGCCAGCTCTTCGATCTTGTCGGGGCGGAAGCCGGACCAGGAGTCCTGCTCGGTGACGACAACGGGGGCCTGCATGTAGCCCATGGAGCGGACGCGCTCAAGGACCTCGGGGTCCTGTGACATATCCACGCTCTGGTACACGATGCCCTTCTTATCGAGGGCACGGTAGGTGGCGTTGCACTGTACGCAGGCGGGCTTGGTGTAAACCGTAACGGTCATGGTCTGGTCTCCCCTAGTGAAGCTGTAAAAGCTGTTCTGTTGCTGGGTTTTGATTGCTGGCTGTAGCTGGTGAAGTCTGTTTTCTGCGGCGTTTCTGCGGTGATGCGGAAGCTTTCCGTGAAGCTCGAAGTCTGTTCCTAGATACTACATCCAGTTACATGCCCAGACACTACATCTAGTGCGCACCCCTAGGGGGAACCCCCACATGATGTATTACAAGTATGTCATTACAGGGGGCCTCCGTCCACAGTTTGTGCACAGGGATTGCCGCGATATTCGTGAGGTTTTCGCGGTTCCGGCCGGGTTCTCCACAGCCTGTGCAGAACGCGATGCACATGTGACGAGATCGGCAAGATCCTTGCGTGTCGCGTACCGTGGGCGTGTCGTCTCTAGTGCCCCCGAACACTAGATATTGTGGTCGGTGCCCCCAGGGCGGGGAAGAAGGAGCTGGCATGGTGAACCCGATCCATTTGAAGACCCTCCTTGAGGTGCTCCGTACCGGCTCCTTCGCCGCTGCGGCCCTGCGGCTGGGGTACACCGCCTCTGCGGTATCCCAGCAGATGTCCGCCCTGGAGCGGGACACCGGGACACAGCTGTTTATCCGCTCTGCCCGCACGGCATCCCCCACGGAAGCCGCCGTCGTGATGGCCCGGCACGCGGCGAAGGTGCTGACGGACATGGACGCGCTGCTGGCCGCCGCCGCGCGGACCGGGCAGGACACCGGGCACGAACTGAGGCTGGGCATCTTCCCCAGCCTCGCCACCTTTGCCCTGCCGGAACTGCTTTCCTCCCCCGGCTGGCGTGAGCTGGGTATCACCCTGAAACTCTCCGTCGCCGAACCCGCCCAGACTATCCAGGGGCTGCGCTCCGGCGGGGACCTCGACGTCGCGCTGGTCTACCAGGTGGGGCAGGGTGGACTCGCGTGGCCCTCCACCATCAGCCGCCAGTGGCTCGGGGACGACAATTTCAGGGTGGTGCTGCCGGAGTCCTGGGGCATCCGCAACGGCGCGGAAGTCACCGCCGAGCAGCTCGCCGGCATGCCCTGGATCATGCATCATCCCGGCACGCCGGATGCCCTGGTGATCGAGCGGCTGTTTGCCAGCTGCAGCCTGCATCCCCAGGTCTCCGCCTGGTGCGATGACTTCAATGCCAGCCTTGCCATGGCCGCAGCGGGCCTGGGCGCCGCACTGGTGCCGGAACTGGCAATGCTGAACCGGCCCGCGGGCACGGTCGTGCTGGACGTGCCGGAGATCCGGCTGGCCCGCAGCATCTTCGCCCTGCTCATTCACGAACAGAACGTCCAGGTGCGTTTGTTCCTGGACCGGCTGGCCGATGTCCTGGGCAGCCGGAGTATTGTGCCGATGCCCACATCCGGCGCCCGGAGCAGCTAAAAAATCGTCTTCCGGCCCCTACCGAGGCAATACTGACTTAATGACCACCGGCGAACAGTCCCTTTCCAAACGGTCATTCAGTGCCGTTACCAACCGGGTCACCGGATTCCTGCGCTACACGCGCCTTCAGCTCGCGCTGAAGGCAGCCATCGCCGTCGGCATTGCCTGGACCCTCGCCCCGCATGTTCCCGGGGTGGCTTCGCAGTACCCGTACTACGCGCCGCTGGGCGCGCTGGTGAGCATGTATCCCACCGTCTTCGGTTCCCTGCGCACCGGCCTGCAAACCCTGGCCGGGCTGGTGGTGGGCATGGCCCTGGCTCTGGGCGCGCTGCTCTTCGGCACCCCGAACGTGCTGACCATTTCCGTAATCGTGGGACTCGGCGTCCTGCTGGCCGGACTGCCTTATCTGGGTGCCTCCGGCCGGGACTACGTACCGATTGCCGCACTGTTCGTCCTGGTCTTGGGCGGTGATGATCCGGACGGTTATTCCTTCGGCTACACCGTGCAGATGCTGGTTGGAGTCGCCGTCGGGCTGGTGGTCAACGCCACCGTGTTCCCTCCCCTGCACCTGAACGGCGTCGTGAACGGACTCGTGTCGCTGCGCCGGTCCCTCGCCAGGCAACTGCGGGACATGGGCAGCGCGCTGCAGGAAACCTGGCCGCCGGAACATGAGGAATGGTCCCGGCGCGAAAGCGAACTGGACAGCCTTGCCGGCGAGGTCCGGGAAGCCGTGGAACTGGCCGACAGCAGCCGGCACGGGAACATCCGCAGCCGCAAATACCGGCGCGACTTCGACGCCGACTACCGCGCCCTGCGGGCGATGGAACGCGCAACAGCCCACGTCAAGGACATGACCGATGTGCTGACCGACGCCATCTGGCGCAACCCGGAGAACGTGGCAGTGCCCGCCACCCTGTCGGAGCCGCTGGCCAAGGCCGTGACGGCGTGCGCGGAAGCCGTGGAGGTCTGGGACCCCGAAAGCGAGGAGCACGCTGCGGCAACCAAGGCCCTGGTAGAGCTGGTGCGCCTGGTCAACACCTCGGGTTCCGCTGACAGCCCGGTCGATGCCACTGCGGCAATGGCCATGGACCTCCGCCGGATCCTGCGGGTCATCGCTACGGTGGCCGAAGGGTAAGTTGCGGGACAATTCCGTCTCCGCCGTAATCCCGCGGCGGCACTGGGAAGGACGCCCCTCGGAAACCCTGCGTCCGCAGGCAACGGTTGACACTTTTCCGCATAGTGGCAGACTCGCACTACATAGTGGAAAGTAAATGCACCATCCGTTGGGGTCGGCCGCCCGGGAACCCGGGCAGACATTCATGGTGGGCCTCCCGATACAGGGGGAACCAAATGCCAGCGAAAATACACACGAGTACCGGCACGATATTCGCCGCCATGGCAGTGACCGTCATGGCCGTCTCCGGATGTTCCGGAATGGAGACAGACACCCGTTCCAAGGACGCCGCCGCCACTGAAGTCCCGGTGACAGAGCAAACCCGATCGGTGACAGGTACTCCTGCCCCGGACAGGGGCCCGCTCGTCACCCGGATCGAAACCAACGAAGACGGCGCACCCGGCTCCCTGACAGTCGAGGGACTCACCACGGATGCTGAGGCCCTCGAGTTCGAAGTGGCATGCGACCGGGAGGACAGCATCAGGGTAGAGGTTGCGCGGATCGGTTTTGTGGAGATGACCTGCCCCATGGATAACGGCCTGAGCCACACCACCACCCTGGACATCAGCGGCTTGGAACAGGACATGGGGACGGGTGAGCGGAAGCTGCAGATTACGGCCACCGGAACCGAAGGCACGGTGTGGGAACTGACGGTCACCAAGGCGGACCTGGCCTGACGCCGCGGCGGCCCGGGGCCGTCCGTCCTACTCGGTCCCGGTGAGCAGCCCCAGCTCGGCCAGCTGCCGTGACATTCCGGCCCCGTCCGGGGCGTAGATCCACGGCACGTCAACCGGGGTCTCGCCCGGACGGCCGGTCCGGCCGCCGGCCAGGACTGCTTCCCCGGCCGACAGCTGGCGGATGGCAATAGCGCGCACCTTGTCGGGATGCTCCTGCGCGAACGCGGCGTAGATCTCTTCATCATGCTGGCCGTTATCGCCGATCAGCAGCCACTTAACGTCCGGGAACTCCTCCGCCAGGCGGGCCAGCTGGGTCCGCTTGTGCGCCTGGCCGCTGCGGAACCAGCGGTCGGTGGTGGGACCCCAATCCGTGAGCAGGAGGGGCCCGGCCGGGTAAAGGTTCCGTGTGATGAACCGGGTCAGTGTCGCCGCCACGTTCCATGCTCCGGTGGAGAGGTAAAAGACCGGACCCACAGGATTCTCTCGGGCCAGGCGGTCCATCATCACGGCCATGCCCGGGGTGGGGGTGCGTGCGTGTTCATCCAGTACGAAGGTATTCCAGGCCGCCAGCATGGGCCGCGGCAGGGCGGTGACCATGATGGTGTCGTCAATGTCGGAAACCACGCCCACCTTGGTGTCCGGATGCACCACATAGACCGGCGCCACCGTCGCCTCTCCGTCCTCGGACTGAAGGGTCACGGTGGTCCAGCCGGGCTCCATCTGCGCGGGCAGGACAACATCGACGACTCCGCCGCGGTCCGCGGTGACGACGTGTTTGCTGTCTCCTACCTGAACGGTGACGGTGGCTTTATTGACCGGAGGGCTCATGAAGTTGCGCCAGCCCCGGATACCGTCGGCAATCGCCTTGGACGCCATGGACTTTTCATTTCCGCGGAAATATCCGGGCTTGGCCAGGATCACGCGGCCCAGCACCCGTACCCAGGTGGTGGAACCGTAGCCGGTGAACGGCAGGACGGTCTGTACATCCCCGCGCTTTCGGGCATGCTCCTCGCGCCACGCGTGCAGCGAATCCTCCATGCGCATACCGAGATGGGCCACCGGGGTTTTTCCGGTGGACTGGTCCGAGGTGTTGTGTGCCATTTTCCCAGTCTGTCAGAAACGGGCGGCCGCCGTTTCCGGCGGCCGCATTGGCTTTCCTGCGCTAGACGCGGTATTTCGCCGTGACCGGGCAGTCGAACGGATCCCGGGCGGAAAGGCCCACCCGGTTCAGATACTTCACCACAATCCCGTAGGACTGCAGCAGGGTGGTTTCCGTATAGGGAATGGAGTGCTTGGCACAGTGTTCCTTGACCAGTTCACTGGCCCGGGCCAGGTGCGGCCGGGGCATGCTGGGGAACAGGTGGTGCTCCACCTGGTAGTTCAGCCCGCCCATCAGGCTGTTCATGCCTCGGCCCACAATGTTGCGCGAGGTCAGTACCTGCCGGCTGAGGAAGTCCACCTTGGAATCCTTCGGAATGATCGGCATGCCCTTATGGTTCGGGGCGAAGGAAGCTCCCATGTACACGCCGAAAACGGCCATCTGAACGCCGATGAACGCAAACGCCATGCCCACCGGAAGGAAGAAGAAAACAGCGCCCAGGTAGAGGCCCAGCCGCAGCAGGACAACGGTGATCTCTCCGACGCGGCCCTTGACCGCGTGCTTGGAGAACAGGTGCCGGAGGGAGGTGGCGTGCAGGTTGATGCCTTCAAACATCAGGATCGGGAAGAACAGCCATCCCTGCCGGCGGGCAAACCAGGCCATAAAGCCCTTTTGCCGGGCCGCCTGCTCGGGCAGGAAGGAAATGGTGTCCATCTCGATATCCGGATCCTTGCCCACGGTATTCGGGTTGGCATGGTGCCTGCTGTGCTTATTCATCCACCACTGGTAGCTGATACCCACCACTGCGTTGGCCAGGAACCTGCCTGCCCGGTCATTGGCCGGGCCGGATTCGAACACCTGGCGGTGCGAGGCCTCGTGCGAAATGAAAGCGAGCTGGGTCAGGAGAATGCCCAGTGCGGCGGCGATCAGCAGCTGGAACCAGCTTTCTCCAATGAAGAACGATCCCGTGGCCGCGGCAATAAGCCCGGCGAACAGGAACACGGCGGTGGTGATATAGAAAGACCGCCGGCGTTTCAGCAGGCCCTCGTCACGGACGGCTTTGAGCAGTCCGGAATAGGTGCTGGTGATACTGGTCCGGCGGGGCTTCTTTTCACTGGGTTCTTCATTTACGGCTGCAGTGGGGGGTGCGGTTATGCTCATTCGGCCTTCTGGTCGTCTGCGACTTCCCAGCCGATGTATCGAACGGATTCGTTCTATAGATGTGACCACCCTAACCCGGATTGCTGGTGTTTCGCTGTGACCTTTCCGTTATCCGCGTCCCTTCTTGACTTCGCGCACGTCCGCGTGGTCGTTATCCGCGCCGGGGGAAAGCGCGTTTAGGCTGTTCCAAACTGTTCCGGACGGAGGAGGACCTGAGCATGGGCGGCGATGTCAGCGCAGGAGGCGGAGTGCGGCTTTTTCCGCCCCCGGCGCACGGAAGCAGCAGCACACACCGGCCCTGGCTGGATCCTGCAGCGTACTGGCCTTCCCTCGCCGATGCGACAGCCGGGCTTCCGGCCCCCGTGGCGGTGCTGGGGATGGAGGCTTTGCGGTTTAATGCGGCTGACCTGCTCCGGCGCGCCGACGGTGTCCCGCTCAGGATCGCCAGCAAATCGCTGCGTGTCCGCGGCGTGATTGAGTCCCTGCTGCACTATCCGGGGTTCCGCGGCGTATTTGCCTACACGCTGGCGGAGGCGTTGTGGCTGGCGGAGACCTGCGACGACGTCCTGGTGGGCTACCCCAGCACGGACCGTGCTTCGCTCAGTCTCCTGCTGGGAGATGAACGGCTCACTGCCCGGGTGACGCTGATGGTGGATGATGAAGCCCAGCTGGATCTGGTGGATTCGATGGTTCCGCCGGGGCGGCGCCCGCCCGTGCGGATTTGCCTGGATGCGGACGCCTCCTGGCGTGCCCCGCTCCTGGGCTTTGTCGGGACCCACCGCTCGCCCCTGCACCGCCCGGACGACGCCGTCGGGCTGGGGGCCCGGATAGCGGAGCGTCCGGGTTTTCAGCTGGTGGGCCTGATGATGTACGAAGCGCAGGTCGCCGGAGTGGGCGACGCGGTGCCCGGTGCCCGGCCGGTGAATGCCCTGATGCGCCGCATCCAGTCCCGGTCCATGGCGGAGCTGGCCGTGCGGCGCAGCCTGATCGCCCGCCGGCTGCGGGAGCTGGCCGATCTGGAATTCGTCAACGGCGGCGGTACCGGCTCGGTGGATGCAACGCGCCGGGATTCATCGGTCACCGAAATCACCGCGGGATCCGGGCTTTTCGCCGGGCACCTCTTTGATACCTACCGTTCCTTCTCCCCCGCCCCCGCGGCAGCCTACGCGTTCGACGTCGTGCGCCGGCCCGCGCCGGACACGGCCACGGTATTGGGCGGAGGGTGGATCGGTTCCGGACCCCCGGGTGCATCACGCGTCCCGACGCCCGTCTGGCCCCGCGGACTGCGCCTGCTGCCGCGTGAAGGGGCGGGCGAAGTACAGACCCCCCTCCGCGGCGACGAGGCACGGTCCCTGCGTCCCGGGGACCGGGTCTGGTTCCGCCATGCCAAGAGCGGCGAGCCGGCCGAACACGTCAACGAATACCATCTGGTGGAGGCCGGAGAAGTGGTGGGCGTGCTGCCCACCTACCGCGGCGAGGGAAAGGCGTTCCTGTGAGCAGGCGCGAGTGGCGAAACTGGGGACGGAACATCACCGTTTCCCCGCTGAGAGTGGAGCACCCCGCCGGAACGGCTGACGTGCAGCGCAGCGTGGCGCGGGCATCAGCGGCCGGGCTGCGGGTGAAGGCGGTGGGAGCCGGACACAGTTTTACGGACATAGCAGCCGCCGACGGAGTTCAGCTAAACCTGGACCGGTTGCAGGGACTGGTCAGCGCGGACACCGGCACGGGCAGGGTACGGCTGCGGGCCGGCACCCGGCTGCACCAGGTCCCGGCATTGCTGGCGCCCTACGGGCTGGCCATGCCGAATCTCGGCGACATTGATCGGCAATCGCTCGCCGGTGCCATTTCCACCGGCACGCACGGCACCGGTTCGGCGTTCGGCGGACTCGCCACCCAGGTCTCCGGACTGACCCTGGTACAGCCCGACGGCGGCCTGCTGACGCTGGACCGCGGCGATCCTCTGCTTCCGGCCGCCGCACTGGGACTGGGGGCACTGGGGGTGATCACCGAGGTGACCCTGCAGTGTGTCCCTGCCTTTGTGCTCCGCGCCGAAGAACGGTCCGAACCATTGGCGGAAGTCCTGGCGGGGCTTGCGGACCGGGTCAAAGCGGCAGACCATTTCGAGTTTTATTGGTTTCCGCACACAGACCGAGCAGCCACCAAAACCAACACCCGGCTGCCCGGCACAGCACAGCGCAGGCCGCTGTCCCCCGCCGCCCGGTGGCTGGATGAGACCCTGCTCTCCAACACCGTCTTCCGTGCCACCTGCACTGCGGGCCGCGCAGCGCCGGCAGTCATCCCGGCAGTGAACCGCGCGGCCGCCCGGCTGCTGGGCGGCCGGGACTATGCGGACGCGTCAAACCGGGTATTTACGCAGCGGCGCACCGTGCGGTTCCGGGAAATGGAGTACGCCCTGCCCGCAACCCGGCTGGAGGCGGCCTTCACGGCTCTGCAGCGGCTGGTCCGCGAGCGCCGGTGGCGGATTTCGTTTCCGGTGGAAGTCCGCTGGGCGGCCGCCGATGACCTGTGGCTGTCCACTGCCCACGGCCGCGACACGGCCTATATTGCCGTACACCGGTATTACCGGGAGGACTACCGGGAATACTTCGACGCCGTGGAAGAGGTCATGCTGGCCCACGGAGGGCGGCCCCATTGGGGCAAGCTGCATTCACTTGCCGCGCCGGCCCTGGCCGGACGGTATCCTCGCTTCACGGATTTCCTGACCGTCCGGGACCGGATGGATCCGGACCGGGTTTTTGCCAACGCCTATCTCGACCGGGTGCTGGGGCCCTGACGCGCAGCGTCTGGAACCGCGCCGCCTGCCCGGCATTCGGCAGCACGCCGCCTAGGATGGGGGCAGCCCGAGCCAAAGGAAATTTCATGACATCAATGCCCCTCGCTGACCGGACCCCTTCCCGCGCCCGGGGATGGTGGTGGGGTTTCCTGCCGTTTATTGTCCTTTCCGTGATCCATGTGGGAGCGCGGTTCGCCGGGGCAGCCGAAATAGCAGATCCGACCAAGCTGACCCTGATGCCGTTGCTGGCCGTCGCCGCACTATGGGGCTTCCGGACGCTGGGGACGCATGGAAGCCGCTCTGTCGCGGTGCCGGCAGCCCTGCTGCTGGCGGCCTTGCTGTTCTCCTGGTTCGGGGATGGCGCGGCAACCTTTTTCCCCTTTGCCCCGGAACTTCCGGTAATGCTCGCTTCCTTCGGCATCGCCCATATCTGCTACATCTGGCTCATGGCCCGATACGTCGCAGACCGGCCCTTCCCCCGCTGGGCCCTGGTGTTTCCGCTGTGGTGGGTAGCCATGCTGGCGGCACTGTGGCCGGCCCTCGGCTCCCTGGCGTCGGCCGTGGCAGCGTACGGAATCGTGCTGGCCGGAACGGCGGCGACGGCGGCCCGCTGCGGCTGGGTGGTTGCGTCCGGCGGACTCCTGTTCCTGGCCTCGGATACCATCCTGTCCTTCCGGATCTTCATGCCGGAGGCAATGCCGGAGTGGACCAGCGGCATGGTCATGCTGACGTACTGCGCCGGACAGGCCCTCCTCGTGGCTGGAATCCTGCTGCGCGGCACCGCGCGGAGAACCGCTGCCGGGCAGCAGCCAGGCATGGTTTCCCGCCCCGCGGGGACCGCACGCCGGTAGCCTGTTGGCCGTTCGCCGGTGAGAACGATCACCGGTGCCCAAGGACGTCCGCTAGTACCCGAGCAGTTCGCGAAACAGGCCCGCACCGATGACCGTCGCGCCCGCCCCGCGGCTGCGTCCGGCCAGTTCCCGGTCGCTGGTGGCCACCGTGACACGGTGTCCGCCGGCGGCCAGCTCCTTGGCCAGCAGGGCTACGGCGTCATCGCCGGATCCCTGTGCCCGGACCACCCGGACCGGCAGCTCCGGCTCGGCCACCGCACGCGCCTCCCCTTCCACCACCACCACGAACTCGGGGAACCAGAGTTCTTCCGCGAGTCCCAGTACCGGTCCCGGCATCCCGCGCGCCTGCATGTCCCCGACCGCGGCCAGCAACCGGGCGGCAGCGCCGGCACGATCCTTCCACCATCCGTCCGGGACCGAGCCGATGACGTTTGCTGCGTCCACCACCACGACCGGCCGGATCTGAAGCAGGGCCCGCAGACGCGGCCAGGACCGTGCGAACCCCGGGTGCAGGGGGAAGGACGTCACCTGCGGCACCGGCACCCACTCCAGGGCCAGGCTCTCGGGATCGCTGATCACCGGTTCGAAGGCCTGCACCACGTCCCCCAGCAGCGTGGAGTACGTCCAGACACCGAGGTCCAGGACGCTCATCATCCGCGGCCGGATCGACGCCGGCGGCACTCCGGCTTCTTCCGCGGCCTCACGCAAAGCAGCAGCCGGCGCGGATTCGTTCCTGTGTCTGGCGCCTCCGGGCAGCGCCCAGGTTCCGCCGTGATGGCTCCAGCCTGCCCGGTGCTGGAGCAGGACTCCGCGCTGCGGATCAAAGGCAAGCAGCCCCGCCGCGCCGAACCGGCCCCAATAGCGCTGGCCGTCCGGCGCCGTCGTCCAGGCATCACCTGAATCCCGCTGCGACGGGCCCCGTCCGCTCGGCACAGAAGGTCCATTGCTCATGCGCCCAGCCTGCCATAACCCGCCCCTCAACGGCTGCCGTTCGGGGGCTTCCGGACAGGGGCTGCGACTAGGTCTCCCGCACGGGCCGGACCAGGGGCGGGCTCAGGTGCTCGTCCGCAACGGTGTAGACCGTGGCCGGTGCACCCTTGGCCCGGGGAGCCTTGCGCCCGGTATCGTGCAGCGCGCCCGTCATTTTCCGGGTGAAGTTCCCGGGATCGAGCTTGGGGACGTTCCACACGGCCTGATAGACGCGGCGCAGCTGATTCAGGGTGAACTCCTCCGGCAGCAGTTTTGCGCCGGTCAGCGTGTACTCGATTTTTCCGGCCAGGCGTTCCGCGGCCGCCGAGAGGATGTCCTGGTGGTCGAAGGCCGGCTTTTCGTTGGCGAGCACCCCGTACGCCGGCATCCACTGCGCAGTTGCGGTTTCCGTTCCGGCACTCAGAACCGGCAGCGTCCTGCCGTCGGTTGCCAGCAGGGTCAGGTGCGCAACCGACACCACGCGCATACGCGGGTCCCGCCGGGGCGAACTGAAGGTTGCGAGCTGCTCAACGTGGGCGCGGTGCTCCCCCAGGTCCAGGCCGGTCTTTTCCCGCAGCACGCGCCAGGCTGCCTCCAGGGCATCTTCCTCCGGCCCCACAAACCCCCCGGGCAGGGCCAGGGCTCCCTGCCATGGCCGGCCGTCGCGGCGGACCATCGCCGTGTACAGCGTTCCCTGGGCGACGGCGAACACCACCAGGTCCACGGCCAGGGCAACCGACGGGTAGGCCCGCGGGTCGTAATCCTTCAGGAACCGGTCTTCTTCGTTCGACATCAGACTCCCGCCAGTACCGTGCGGGTGGCCCACGGCGGGGACGTGAACCGGTTCCGCTCCTCGATGATCAGATCAATGATCCGGACGGCCGTAGCCAGGCGTTCGGCATGGTCTCCCGAAACCAGGATCCACGAATGTCCGGCCGCGGTCAGCTCTTCCTTGAACCACTCCGTCATCTCTTCCCGGGGGTGCTCGGCTTCCCGCCACCCGTCGTCCTCGAAGGCAACGCCGTCGTGGTCCGTGATGAGGTACAGGTCGCGCCGGGGCAGCTGCTCGACGGCGTGGTAGGAGCCGTAGCTCTGTTCGCCAATGTAGACACGTTCAAACAGCGCGGTGGTGATGACGTCGGTGTCGGCGATGACCAGGGGGCACCGGGCCGCTGCGTCATTTTCCAGCTGGTTCTGGCGTTCACCGATATGGGCAAAGTCCCCGGCAGTCCAAACCATGTCGGAAAGCCCTGCCCCGGGCTTGGCAGCCTGTGTCGCGGCGAACTTGTCATAGGTGTACTGCCGGCCGTATTCCGGAACGTCGGCAATCCCGGGATAGCGGGGGCGGTAGTGCGCCGTCAGGGCACGGGCAAGGGTGGTGGTGCCGGTGGACTGTGCTCCAACCACGATGATCCGCACGGCCAGGTCCTGCCGGGCGGGTTCGATGATGCCGGGCCAGGCGGCCGCAAGGTCATCGCGGCAGAGCGTGCCGCTGACCGGGTGGGTACTGCGGGAAGGATCCACCGGCACATGGACGGCGTCGAAGTCCCCGGCGAGCTGCCCGCCGTACTCCTCCGAGCTGAAGACCGCATCCACCGAGGTGATGCCGTGCATCTTCAGGGCCAGCCGAAGCGACTCGTTGTGGGCCTTCCACATGGCCGCCGAGGAATAGTCCACAGGGGCGTCGTCGGGCATCCCGATGACACTGACGTTTGTCGAGTCGAATTCGGCGGCGAGCCACTTCACCCGGTCCTCAATGCTGATGCTCTCAAACCGGCTGCCCAGCACCACGACGGCCAGCCGGACTGACTGCTCCGCAGCCCGGGCGATCAGGTGCCTGTGACCGGCGTGGGGCGGATAGAACTTGCCGATAACGACGCCTTGCCCAAAGCGGTTCATGCCGGAACCCTTCCCGCAGCGGCGGCAGGGGCCGCCGCATTGCGTGTGCGCTTCCAATCAATGAGCCCGTAGATGCAAAGGGCCAGGAAGCCGATGTACAGGATTGCGGTGAGATTCAGGCCCCGGGAGAAGTACAACGGAATACTGACCAGGTCGATGACAATCCAGGCGTACCAGTGCTGGAAGATCTTTTTGGCCTGCCCGTAGGTTGCCAGAAGCGATGCGGCGAGGACAAAGGCATCGGGCCAGGGAACCTGGGAGTCGGTTCCATGGGTCAGGATCATGGCTATGGCCACCGTGGCCACGGCTACCGCCCCGATCCCGCCGGCAAGCTCTGTCCGGCTGGCGTCCCGGATCGGCAGGTCCCCGGTGGAGTCGGTCTCCCTGGCTCCGCGGACCCAGTTGTACCACCCGTAGACGGAGACCGCAGCGAACACGGCCTGCAGCAGGGTTTCGCCGTAGAGTCCGGCACCGAAGAACAGGATCATAAAGGCCACATTGTTGACGATGCCGATGGGCCAGTTCCACGCCCGCTGCCGCGCGACGCCGTAGACACAGGCCGCGCCGGTGACAAACCCGATAACTTCTATCCAGCTGACGGGTGCTCCGAGCAGATCCGCTGCCGGGGCGTTCATCCAGTCCAGTAGTGCGTCCATGGCGTCCACGTCCTTATTAATTGTCAATCTGACAATTAATACCCTAGGCCTATGGGGCTGCAACGGGTAGACCAAGGACACGGCAGTTTTATGATTTAGCTCACAGGGCAGGTATCGGCGCCTGTTGTGAAGCGGCTTCCGGGCAATAAAAAAGCCCCACCCGAGGGCGAGGCACTTTCTATGAATATTTGGTGGAGCTGAGGGGACTCGAACCCCTGACCCCCTGCATGCCATGCAGGTGCGCTACCAGCTGCGCCACAGCCCCAATTATTCGGTGTCCGGCAATCCGTTGGATTTCTTCCACCGCAAACCCTCCGGTTTCCCGAAGGTTTTGGTGGAGCTGAGGGGACTCGAACCCCTGACCCCCTGCATGCCATGCAGGTGCGCTACCAGCTGCGCCACAGCCCCAAAAACCTGAGTTGTTTGCCTCACTTTTCCGGTGACCGGGGCGAAGCAACTCCTCTACCTTAGTACAAATCGGCAGGAGCGCAAAATCCAGTCCCGGCCCGGTTTAGCGGGCTGCACGGCGGGCTTTTCAGCCTTCCACCGGTCCGGTGGGAAGGGAGTCCAGACCCACATTGTGCTGGGTCAGGTGCCAGGCGGGACGGCCATGGCGGTCCGGGGTTTCCTGCAGCACCGACCAGTGACAGTTTGAGACCCCGGAGATAACAGCCCAGGATTCGGTGGGCAGCCCGAGCAGGGCACAGATTCCCGCCCGGATGGCTCCCCCGTGGCTCACGGCCACCAGGGTGCCCCCGGCGGGAACTGCCTGTACGGCGTCGTTCACCGCCTCCGCAACGCGCAGGCCGACGTCGACCCGCGTTTCTCCCCCGCCGGCACGGACGCTGCCAACGCCGGCGGACCATGCTGCCAGCATGGCGGCGTCCTGCTCGGCTATCTGGGTGAAGGTTTTTCCTTCCCACTGCCCGGCATAGGTTTCCCGCAGCCGTTTGTCCTGGACGACCGCCGGTTCCGTGTGCTCCGCCAGCGCCAGGGCCGTATTCAGGGCACGGCTCAGGTCGGAGGAGATGATGGCGGCAGGCTGCAGATGGCGCAGCACCTGCGCGGCGTGGGCAGCCTGCCGGGCACCGTCCGGATCCAGGGCAATGTCCTGCTGCCCCTGGAAACGTCCCACCCGGTTCCACTCAGTACGCCCGTGCCGCCAGAAGACGACTCGGCGGGACGCGGACCCGGGGTCCCAGGGGGCAGGAGCACTCATGCTCTGTGCTTACTCTCCGCCCGCGGGGGCGTCTTCCAGCTGGAGGTCAACCTCGGGGCAGTCCTTCCAGAGGCGCTCCAGGGCGTAAAACACCCGGTCCTCCTCATGCTGGACGTGCACGACAACGTTGGCATAGTCCAGGAGCACCCAGCGGCCCTCGCTGCGTCCCTCGCGCCGGACGGGCTTGAGGTCCATCTTGGACAGTTCCTCTTCGATGCCGTCAACGATGGAGTTGACCTGGCGTTCGTTCGAGGCTGAGGCAATGAGGAAAACGTCAGTGATGGCAAGCCGGTCACTGACGTCGATAGCAACAATGTCATCGGCAATCTTGGCCGACGCCGCTTTGGCCGCCGCCCGTGCAATGGCGATGGATGATTCGGTGGCGCTCAAAGTGGTTCTCCTTGGTGTAATCGGTCAGCCGCCAAGGCCGCCGACGATCATTAGTACTCCGACGATCAGGGCAAGTGTGCCCAGACCTGCAACACCGAAAACGGCAAAACGCAGTTTCCGGGTACGGCCGAGTCCGGCCGTCATAACATCAAGTGGGTCCAGGCCGAAGGCGTTGCGGGCACCAACGGGCCGTGCCGCCTCCTCGGACGCGAGCGGCGGATTGACGAGCGCATCGGCGCGGGCCAGGATCCGTGAATGCCGCACATCGGTGGCGTCCGCAGCATTGCGGCGCGGGCTGCCGGCAGGCTGCCGCGCCGGTGCCTTGGCCGGGACCACGGGAAGGGACCGTGCCGGCGGCGCGTCTGCCTTGGGGGTGGATGAGGTGACAACCGGTACGTGCGAGGTGGGCGGTGCCTTCATGACCGGATGTTCCATCCCGGGCACCTTCACAAACTCCAGCGGCGTCACCATGGCCAGGTTGTGCGCCGTCGACGGATCGTTGGAGGACGGCCGCCGCTCCTCGTTTTCCCGGGAGAGTTTCTGCATCGCCTCCGTGCGGCGGTTCAGCACCTTCGCACGCTCGGCCAGGGCCTTCTGCTGCGCCAGTAATTCGAGGTCAACCGCGTGCGGATCGTCGGCCTTCATGGCTTCCATGGCAGCGACCTGGTTACGTGCCTGGCCCTCAAGCGCCTCGCGGGCAGCCAGTGCCTGCTCAACGCTCATGCCGGCAATGTCGGCGTTGGGATCAGCGGTGGCAGCGCCCTCAGCAGACCCGGCGACACCGGACTTTCCGGGGGCGGCGGCGTCTGCCGGGGTTTTTGGTGCGGGGGTAGCCGCCGCAGGGGTGTCGGTTGCCGGAGCGGCCGAGACGGCATTACGGGCACGACGCCGGGATTCGAATCCCTGCGCCGGCTTACCGGGCGTCTTCGGCGAGGTGGTCTGGCCTGCAACGGAGCCGGCCCCTGCCGACACGGTTTCTTCACGCGCTGAGTCAGGGCGGGCGGTGGCGGATCCGGTTTCAGTCTCCGGCCGGACCGTCGCTCCCAGGTTCGGGCCGGTTTCGGCAGCCGGCTCGCGACGCCGTTCACGGCGCGGGTGTGCAGCGCCCCCGGTGGCCGGGGCGGCAGCTGCCTTGGACGTCTCCGGGGCCTCCGCGGAGCGTGCCGGCACGTTCTCAGCCGGAGCCGATGCGGACCCGGCGGAAGCCGCTGCAGCCCGCTGCTGCTGCAGCCGAAGCTGGCGGCGGGTGGGAGGAGCGGTTCCGGAGTCGCTGCGTTCCGCTGTTTCCGCCAGTGCTTTGTAGGCACGCAGAGCTTCCCGGTCGCGGGCTCGCTGCTGGGATTCACGTTCCCGCGGGCCGGCCGGCGAATCAACCGGTGCGTCAGCCGCCCTACGGCTGCGCCTCGGCGCTTCTGCAGACTCTGGACCGTTAGTCATTTCCTACCCATCCGGTATGTATGTTTACGCTACTGGTTCTGTTGTGGTTTCCACGGGGTTTGCCGCCTGTCGGTCAGGGGCATAGAGGCGGTGCTTCGCTATGTACTGAACCACCCCGTCCGGTACGAGATACCAGACCGGCTTGCCCTCGGCCACCCGCCGCCGGCAGTCCGTGGAAGAGATCGCCATGGCAGGGACCTCCATCAGCGAGACATCCTCACGGCCCACGTTCTCCAGCACATGTCCGGGGCGTGTCACGCCTACGAAATGCGCCAGGGACCATAGTTCCTGGATGTCCTTCCAGGACAGGATCTGCGCCATGGCATCAGCGCCGGTGATAAAGAACAGTTCGGCATCCGGCCGGGCTGCCTTCAAATCACGCAGCGTGTCGATCGTGTATGTGGGACCGGGCCTGTCGATGTCCACGCGGCTTACCGTGAACCGGGGATTCGAAGCGGTGGCTACAACGGTCATCAGGTACCGGTGCTCAGCAGGACTGACCTGCTGAGCCACCGGCTTATGCCAGGGTTCTCCCGTGGGGACAAACACAACTTCGTCCAAATCGAACATGGACGCCACTTCGCTGGCCGCGACCAGGTGGCCGTGATGAATCGGATCGAAGGTTCCACCCATCACGCCCAGGCGTACCCTGGGTTTACCGTTCCTGCCGGTGCTCTGCGGTTCACCCATGGGGAAGAACGCCTCCGCTGACTCCACGTGTCAGGTCAGTCCTGGATGGCCTGGCCGTGGTCGTGCTTGTTGGGGAACTGCCGCTGCGGATCTACATGCTCAGCCTCGGCTTCATGCCGGTTGCCGACGTTGCTGAAGGACACCGTGATCAGCATCATCAGCAGGAAGGCCGCGAAGATCACTGCGCCGTAGACGTACGGTGACGCCGGCAGTTCGACGTGGTGTTCTTCGGTCAGTTCCGCAGCAGTAAGCACGGCGCCCGTAAGCTGGATGAGCATGTATCTCCCCTAGAGAGCAGTAGTCGCCGGGTGGCCGGCGGGGTCGGTTTCTTAGTCAATGGTACGCGTAACGCGCTGCACATCGCAGCCGGACGCCGCCGGAGGCCGCCGGAGACGTTCTGCGGGGCTGCTAGGCCCGGGTGTGTCCGTCGCCCTGGATGATCCACTTGGTGGTGGTCAGCTCCTTCAGCCCCATGGGTCCGCGGGCGTGCATTTTCTGCGTGGAGATGCCCACTTCGGCGCCCAGCCCCAGTTCACCGCCGTCGGTAAACCGGGTGGAGGCGTTTACGATGACGGCGGCGGAGTCGATGTCCGCGATAAAACGTTCCGCGTTGGCCAGGTCATTGGTGATGATGGCCTCGGTGTGCCCGGTGGTCCACCGGCGAATATGCTCCAAGGCCTCGTCCATGGTCTCAACCACGGCCACCGCCAGGTCCATATCCATGTATTCCCGACCCCAGTCGCCGTCGTCGGCAGGTTCGGCGGTGACTCCGGCGGGCAGCAGGGCCATGGCACGCGGATCGGCATGGAGGCGAACCCCTGCCCCGGCCAGTGCTGCCAGGACATCGCCGGCTGCCGGTGCATCCTGGTGGATGAGCAGGGTTTCCACCGTGTTGCAGACGCTGGGCCGCTGCGTCTTGGCGTTGAGGAGAATCTCTACCGCCATCTCCACTGGTGCGCTGCGGTCCAGGTAGATGTGGACGTTGCCCTCCCCCGTTTCAATGACGGGGACGGTGGCGTTGGTGACCACGGACTGGATCAGAGACCGTCCGCCGCGCGGGATCAGCACATCCACCCTCCCCCGGGCCTTCATCAGGACGTTGGCGCCTTCGCGCCCGTACCGGTCAACGCTCTGCACCGCGTCCGCGGGCAGGCCTTCGGCCTCCAGCGCGTCGCGGATGATGTCCACCAGCACGGCGTTTGTCGCAGCTGCCGCAGAGCCGCCTCGCAGAATCACGGCGTTGCCGCTCTTGAGCGCCAGACCGGCAATGTCCAGGGTGACGTTGGGGCGGGCCTCGTAGATGGCCGCGACAACACCCATGGGCACGTGCACCTGGCGCAGCCTCAGGCCGTTGGGCAGCGTCTGTCCGCGGGCCACGGAACCGACGGGATCAGGAAGACCGGCAAGGTTTTCCAATGCGCCGACCAGTGCCGTGATCCGTTCCGGGGTGAGGGAAAGCCGGTCCAGCAGTGCCTGGGAGGTGCCGTTCTCCCGGCCGGCGGCAACATCCTTGGCGTTGGCGGCCAGGACCGCTGACTGCCGCTCCTCCACGTTCCGGGCGATCCGCACCAGCGCGCGGTCCTTCCAGGCCCGGTTCGCGCGGGCCAGCTGCCTGGCAGCACTGCGTGACCGGTCGGCCAGGGCGTGGACCTGGGCTTCGATGCCGGCGTCACCGGCCGGAAGGCCGGTATCCGCGGCGCTTCCGGCGGCAGGCAGGTCTCGGTTCGCGGTGTTCACTTCGGATGTGTTCACGGAAGTCATTCCCCCAGTGTAGGTCCGGTACCGGCGTCCGTCTCGGGCTCCGGCTTCTGTTGCTGGCGCAGCAGGACAAGGTCGTTGACGTGCACTACTGCGCGTTCGTAGCCGCGGCCCAGCTCGCGGGACAGCTCCCGGGTGGAGCGGCCCAGCATGGAGGGCAGCTCATCCGAACCGTAGTTGGTCAGGCCGTGGGCGATCACCCGCCCCGCGGCGTCCTGCAGGGCCACCGCGTCACCCGGCTCAAATGACCCGTTGACTGCAATAATCCCGGCCGCGAGCAGTGAGCGGTGCCGGTCCCCCACGGCCCGGGCGGCGCCGTCGTCCAGCACCAGGGTTCCCTGAAGCCGGGCGAGGTGTGCCAGCCACAGCAGGCGGATGGACTGGCGGCGGCCGCGGGTGGTGAACCAGGTTCCCACGTCTTCTCCCGCCAGGGCCGCGGCGGCGTTGGCGGTGGAGGTGACAAGCGCCGGGATGCCGGACTCCGCAGCGATGGTCGCGGCTTCGACCTTGGTGGCCATGCCGCCGGTTCCCACACCGGCCCTGCCGACTCGCCCAATCCGGACGTCGGCCAGGTCCCTGGGCCCGGTGACTTCGGGAATGCGGCGGGCACCCTCGGCGGGCGGACCATCATACAGTGCGTCGACGTCGGACAGCAGGATCAGTGCGTCGGCTTTGACCAGGTGCGCCACGAGGGCAGCGAGGCGGTCATTGTCCCCGAACCGGATCTCGTGGCTGGCAACGGCGTCGTTCTCGTTGACAATCGGCAGCACGCCGAAGTTCAGCAGCCGCTCCATGGCCCGGTGGGCATTGGCATGGTGGGCGCGGCGCATCAGGTCCTCGATGGTAAGCAGCACCTGGCTCACCGTGACCCCATGCCGGCCGAAGGCAGCAGTGTAGCGGGCCATGAGCAGGCCCTGTCCCACGCTCGCGGCGGCCTGCTGCGAGGAAAGCTGGGTGGGGCGTTTACTCAGCCCCAACGGGGCCAGTCCCGCGCTGATGGCACCGGATGAGACAAGGATGATCTCCGTTCCCTGCGCGTGCCGGGCGGAGAGCACATCGGCCAGGGACCGCAGCGCAGTATCGGAGATTCCACCGACCACGGAGGTCAGCGAGGACGAGCCGACCTTGACGACAATGCGGCGGGCACGGGCCAGCCCGGACCGGGAGGTCAGCGCACGGCGGGCAGGAGCGGCGGATTCGGTGTGTTCACTCATATCCTGCCCAGCCTATGCGTTTGCCCCGGCCGCCCGCCGGTGTATGAAGCCTTTAGCCTGCTTCATTACCCTCGGTGTCGGCGGGCTTGGAGGAATGCTTGTAATTGACCGATTCCGTCCAGATACCCGCCCGGCGCTCGGTTTCCAGCTCCTCGCGGGCAGCCGCCCGGGCTTCCTTGCGCTTCTGGTGGTCCTCGCGCTTTTCTTCACGGGTGGGCCGGGAGAAGTCCTCGATCCGGATGTCGCTGCCGCGCGGTGAGGCTGCCAGCAGTTCGGCACCGCCGATCATGGTCGGCTCCCAGTCGAAGACGACGCCGTCGCCCTCGCCGATGACCACGGCGTCGCCGGGCTTTGCGCCTTCCTTGAACAGCCTTTCCTCCACGCCCAGCTTGGCCAGGCGGTCGGCAAGGTAGCCCACGGCTTCGTCATTGGTGAAGTCCGTCTGCTGGACCCAGCGCACGGGCTTTTCACCCAGGACGCGGAAGAGCGGCTCCAGGTTGCGCTCTTCGCGGCGGATGGTGAATCCGCCCTTGCCGTTGACCGAACGCGGCTTCAGGACCGGCGGCTGGATGCGCGGCGGAGCCTGCTCCACGGCTTCGCGTGCTTCCTTGACGATGGCGGCCATGGCAAAGCCGAGCTCGCGCAGGCCCTCATGGCTGGCCGCGGATACTTCGAACACGCGGTAGCCGCGCTCCTCGAGCTCGGGGCGTACGAATTCGGCCATGTCGCGGCCGTCCGGCACGTCCACCTTGTTCAGCGCGACCAGCCGCGGACGGCGGTTCAGCGGGACGACGTCGCCGTCGGCCCCGGCATAGCTCATGTCCACTTCGTACTTCTCGAGTTCGCGCTCGATGATGTCCAGGTCACCGATGGGATCCCGGTCGGTTTCCAGTGCAGCACAGTCAAGCACGTGCACCAGGGCGGCGCAGCGTTCCACGTGGCGGAGGAAGTTGTGGCCCAGGCCCTTGCCCTCGGAGGCGCCTTCGATCAGCCCGGGCACATCGGCCACGGTGAAGCGGACATCGCCGGACTGCACTACGCCCAGGTTCGGGATCAGGGTGGTGAACGGGTAGTCGGCAATCTTGGGACGCGCCGCGGACATCGCGGCAATCAGGGAGGACTTGCCGGCGGAGGGGAAGCCGACCAGGGCAATGTCGGCAATGGACTTCAGTTCCAGGACAATGTCCCGCTCCTCCCCCGGGATGCCCAGGAGGGCGAAGCCGGGAGCCTTGCGCTTCTGCGAGGACAGCGACGAGTTGCCCAGTCCGCCCTGGCCACCGGCAGCGGCAATGAACTCGGCGCCCTGGCCCACAAGGTCCGCCAGGACTTCGCCGTCCTTGGTTTTCACCACGGTGCCGTCGGGAACGGAGAGGACCAGCGTCTCGCCGGTCTTGCCTGCACGCCAGTCACCCATGCCGTTGCCGCCGTTGGTGGCGTGGCGGTGCGGGGCGTGGTGGTAGTCCAGCAGCGTGGTGGTCTGGCCGTCCACGCGCAGGATGACGTCGCCGCCGTCGCCGCCGTTGCCGCCGTCGGGTCCGCCGAGGGGCTTGAACTTCTCACGCTTGACGGACACGCAACCATGGCCGCCTGTACCGCCCGAAACATGCAGCACTACGCGGTCTACAAAACTGGCCATGGTTCTCCTTCAAAGGAACTTCTTGATCATGCCAATTCTACTTGGCTTAAAAAAACGACGGGGCGGGCCATCAAGGCCCGCCCCGTCGGAAAAGCTAATTGCCGGTGATTACTCGGCGGCTGCAGCAGCCACGATGTTCACGACGCGGCGGCCGCGACGGCTGCCGAATTCAACTGCTCCTGCTTCCAGGGCGAACAGCGTGTCGTCGCCTCCGCGGCCGACACCCTCACCCGGGTGGAAGTGGGTGCCACGCTGGCGAACGATGATTTCGCCTGCCTTGACAACCTGGCCGCCGAAACGCTTTACGCCGAGGTACTGGGCGTTGGAGTCGCGACCGTTGCGAGTGGAACTCGCACCTTTCTTATGTGCCATTTCTTTGCCTGCCTTTACTAACTGATATTGAAACCCTCAGGCGGGATCACACCCGCGTTCCCGGCCCTGGGGCCGGCAGGAGAATCAGGAGTTGATGGACGTAACCTTGACCTTGGTCAGCGAGGAGCGGTAGCCCTGACGCTTCTTGTAGCCGGTCTTGTTCTTGAACTTCTGGATGACAATCTTCGGACCCCGGAAGTTCTCGACGATTTCTGCAGTCACGGTAACCTTGGCCAGGTCCTGTGCAGCAGAGGTGACCTTGTCGCCATCAACCAAAAGCAGGGCAGGCAGCTCAAAGGTGCTACCGGCTCCACCGGGGACGCGGTCCAGGGTTACGAGGTCTCCTACGGAAACCTTTTCTTGGCGGCCGCCAGCGCGGACAATCGCGTACACCACTTGGGAACTCACTTCTCTCGACGTTTAATACTTGGATGCGCATTTAGCGGGGCCAGATTTGTGCCCGCCTTGCGCCATGCAGTCACGCCCTGTACCGATAAACGGATTCGAAGGCGTTCGCACCGAAGTTCAAGGCTACGCTAAGGGGCCACAACCCGCAAATGCGCTCGGTGGATACACCCTGCACATATGCGGCGAGCCCCCGCGCCACCGACTTCCGGTGTCACTGCTCGGAGTCTACTTTATCCCATGAAAGCGCGGATCCGGGCATCCACGCGCCGAAGCGGGCCGATAGCCGGTTTAAACCGCGGCGGGCGGCCCGGTCCATGTGGACCGGGCCGCCCGCCGGCGGTTGGGGGAACCTGCTACAGCTCCGAGGCCGGTACGCCAACACCCAGGATGACGGGGGCCGGCGTGCCCGAGGTTTCCTTCCGGACCGCCTGCGGCCGGGACTCTGCCGTCACGGTGTGCCGTGCCTGGACTTCAGGGGCGGAGTCTGCCGACGGCGCCGTCACCTCAGCGGCGCCCTGCGGGCTGCTGGCTGCGCGGCGGCGGCGTGCCCGGCGGGCGGGCGCCTGTTCCTGCTGTGCCGCCGGTGCCTGGCGCACGGCCTCGGGCTGCGGCTTCTCTTCCGGCGCGTTGACTGACGCGGGCTTATCTGCCGCCCTGTCCGCGACGGCGGGTTCCTGCGCGGCCGGAGCCACGACTGAAGCCACCTCGTTGAACGCCTCGGTAAGGCTTTCCAGCGTCAGTGCGGGTTCTTCCTTGGCCGGACGCCGGCGCTGACGGCGCGGAACCACCACGGACTCGCCCTGAATGTTCAGCACTGCACCGGGTTCGGTATCCGTGCCGTCAGCGGAGTCATCCACGGCTGGAGCTGAGGTTTTCTCCGTCGACCCGTTACCGGCGGCGGCATCCACAACCTCATGGGCAGCGGCTGTGGCAGCGGCAATGCTGGCCAGGGCGGCACGGGCAGCCTCGGCCTTCGCCTGGCGCTCGGCGTCCTGCTGGACGGGTTCCTCCGCCGGGACAGGCTGCTGCTCGGGCGCAGGAGCGCCGGCGTTCTGCCCGCGGTCCCGGTTCCGGTTCCGCTTGCGGTCTCCGCGGCTCTGCTTTTCCTGCCGCAGGTGCTGCTGGTGGTTATCCTCGGCTACTGCGTGGGTGTGCCCCGACGGCGTGTGGCTGGTGCTCCGCCGGTGCTCAACGGGAACGTCCTGCGTCACTACGCCGCGTCCGTCGCAGTGCTCACACGTTTCGCCGAAGACTTCCAGCAGGCCGGTGCCCATCCGCTTGCGCGTCATCTGGACCAGGCCCAGCGAGGTCACCTCGGCCACCTGGTGCTTGGTCCGGTCCCGGCCCAGGCATTCCACCAGGCGGCGCAGCACCAGGTCGCGGTTGGCTTCAAGGACCATGTCGATGAAGTCGATGACAATGATGCCGCCGATGTCGCGCAGCCGCAGCTGGCGGACAACTTCCTCGGCCGCCTCCAGGTTGTTCTTGGTGACGGTTTCTTCAAGGTTGCCGCCGCTGCCGGTGAACTTGCCGGTGTTCACGTCCACCACGGTCATGGCTTCGGTACGGTCGATCACCAGGGAGCCGCCGGAAGGCAGGAACACCTTGCGGTCCAGCGCCTTGGCGATCTGCTCGTCGATGCGGTGTGCGGCGAAGATGTCTTCGTCCTTGGTCCACTTCTCGAGCCTGCCCACCAGGTCCGGAGCCACGTAGGTCACGTAGGCCTCGATGGTGTCCCAGGCTTCATCACCGGAGACCACAAGCTTGGAGAAGTCCTCGTTGAAGACATCGCGGACCACCTTGATGGTCAGGTCCGGTTCCCCGTAGAGCAGTTCCGGCGGCAGCGTCTTGGTGGATTTGGACTTGGCCTCGATGGTCTCCCACTGCGCACGGAGCCGGTTGATGTCATTCATCAGCTCCTCTTCGCTGGCACCCTCGGCCGCGGTGCGCACAATGACGCCGGCGTTCTCGGGCAGGTGGTCCTTGAGGATCTTCTTGAGCCGGTTGCGCTCGACATCGGGCAGCTTGCGGGAAATGCCCGTCATCGAACCGCCGGGCACGTACACCAGGTAACGGCCGGGCAGGGAGATCTGGCTCGTCAGGCGGGCACCCTTGTGCCCCACGGGATCCTTGGTGACCTGCACCAGGACCGAGTCGCCGGACTTCAGTGCCAGCTCGATCCGGCGCGGCTGCCCGTCCAGGCCGGCCGCGTCCCAGTTGACCTCACCGGCGTAGAGCACGGCGTTGCGGCCGCGGCCAATGTCAACGAAGGCGGCTTCCATGCTGGGCAGCACATTCTGGACCTTGCCGACATAGACGTTGCCGATAAGGGAGTCCTGCTGGGTGTTGGAGACAAAGTGCTCAGCCAGCACGCCGTCCTCGAGGACGCCGATCTGGATCCGCTCATCACGCTGGCGGACAATCATCTGGCGGTCCACGGACTCGCGCCGGGCGAGGAACTCGGCCTCGGTGATGACGTGGCGGCGGCGGCCGGACTCGCGGGACTCGCGGCGGCGCTGCTTCTTGGCTTCCAGGCGGGTGGAGCCCTTGACGCTGGTAACGCGGTCCGACGCCGGAGCGTCGGCATGCGCCCGCGGTGCCCTTACACGGGTGACCGTGTTGGGCGGATCATCATCCGCTCCCCCGGTCAGTTCCAGGTCCGCGTCTCCGCGGCGGCGGCGGCGCCGGCGGCGCGATGTTACGCCGTCGGACCCGTTGTCCTCGGGGCCGGCGGAGGCGCCGTCTTCGTTGTTTCCGGACGCGCTGCTCTCGGTCTCGGCGCCCTGCCGGCTGCGGCCGCGACGGCTGCGGCGGCGGGACCGGCCTGAATCGGCAGCGGCATCGTCTTCGTCGGTTTCATCCGCCGGCTTGGCCACCGGCACGGAACGCACGGCGCTGAGATCGGGCGCGTGGAACAGCACGGAGGTAGGCGATTCCGGCACCGTGAACGGATCCAGCGCCGAGGTGGGGCCGGCGGGAGCGGCGGCCGCTTCTGCCTGCTCGGCTTCGTTGGTCTGCGCTGCTTCGTTGGTGGCTGCTGCAGATTCGGTCCCCGCTGCCGCCTCCGGTGCCTCTTCGGCTTCCGACGGCAGGACAGGTTCTGCAGCGGAACCGGTTTCCGGTGCGCTTTCGGCTGAGCGGGCCGGGCCGGTGGGCGTGCTGGCCCGACGGCGGGTGCGCTTCTTGGGGGCCGATGCCTTGGCGGGCTCTGAGGTGCCGCCGCTCACGGAAGCGTCCTCAGTGGATTCACCGGCGGCCGGGGCAGTGCCGGCCGGCTCGGCGGGTTCGGTGTTCGTGGAGTCGGGTCCGGCTGCCAGGGTTACTTCGCCAGCGGGGCTGTCGGCCACCGGGGCGTCAGCGGGCGCGGCCTCGGCGGCTGTCGGTGTCTTCTTGGCCGGTGCCCGGCGCCTCCGGACTGCCTTGACGGGTGCTTCGGTGCCTGCTTCTGCGGAGGCTTCGGTGCTGTCGGCGGTAACCGGCTGCGCGGCGTCGGCAGCCGTGGTCTCTGCAGCGGGCGTCTCGGCAGCAGCAGTCGCAGCCGCAGGCTTCCTACGGGGTGCGCGCACCCGCTTGGGGTTCTCCGCTGCCGGCGCTTCAGCGGGAACATCCGCCTGCGGCGCTGCGGGGGCGGACTGTTCCGGGGCGCTTACTGCGCCGGTCTCAGCGGGGGAAGTTGCCGCGGGTGATGACGCCGGAACGGACTTGCGGCGGCTGCGGGTCGCTTTCTTTACCGGCGCGGCGCCCTCAGCAGTCAGGGCATCGTTCTGGTCATTCACAATGTCTGGATTATTCATTTAGGCCTATGCTCCGGCCCTGCGGCACTGGCCACATTCCAATGCCAAAGGGCAATGAGTCGGCTGTACGGTGGCATCGCAGCCTGCCCGCCAGCCGGAAGTCGTCTGGATGTCATTCGAGGTCGTGCCAGCTGTGGGGCGCGGTATCACTCGAAGACCAGCGGCGCTTTTCCTGCTACCTATGCGGAACGGATAACTACGTTTCGGCTATGGGTAGGTCTGGCCGGCGGATTCCCTGGTGCCCATCCGGATTGATGGGCTAGCTACATGGGAAGCATCACCGGCAGAACCGGAAGCCTGTCGCTGGACCGGTGACGGAATGTGGTTCCGCCATCAGCCAAAGTCATTATCTCATACGGCCACGTTTTTGGCCCTCACCAACGCATAGACTCGACCCAGACAACTACTCGGCTAAGGAGCTTCCGTGCCATCCAGTGCAGCCCGCCCATCCACCGGCAACGTATCACCGGAACCGTCCCGCGCTCAGGGCCGCAATGCCGAAGCGGTCCCCCGCGAACGCCGCTCGTTTATGTGGACGCTGCTGATTACTGCCGTAGTGGGCTGGATAGCGTCGGGAATCCTGGTCATCGAACGCCTGCATGTTTATGCGGACGCCGGCTACATCACGAGCTGCGACATCAACCCGTGGGTGTCCTGCGGCACGGTGTTCCAGACCTGGCAGGCCTCCATCTTCGGCTTCCCGAACCCGCTGATAGGGATAGTCGCCTTCGCCGTCGTCATCACCACAGCCATAGGCCTGCTGGCCGGTGCCCGATTTGCCCGCTGGTATTGGATCTCCCTGCAGATCGGGGTCACTGCCGGCATGGCGTTTGTGGTCTGGCTGTGGAGCCAGGCACTTTTCGATATCTACGTGCTGTGCATTTACTGCATTGTGGTCTGGGCCGCCATGATCCCGATGTTTGTCTTCACCACCATCCGCAACCTGGCTTCCGGCGTCATTCCCGCCCCGGCGGGTCTGGTCCGGTTCCTGACCGACTGGGGCTGGGCCATCGTCGTCCTGCTCTGGGTGGCCACGGCGGCGTCCATCTTCTTCCGCTTCCTGAACTCCTTCATCGGCGGCTAGGGACTCCTGCCACCGCAGCGGGTGCTCTGGTGGGGGAACATCAGGCGCCGGTAGTGTGCGCACATGCCCTCCCCCGTGCCTGAATTCCCCCATCTGCTCCACACTGTCCTGGACACGACCGATGTGCGGGGCCTGGCGGAGTTCTACCGCCAACTGCTTGGACTCCGGTACCGGCCGGGAGACGAGCCCGCGCCGCCGCAGGCGGACGACGACGCCGACTGGCTGGTTTTGACCGACACGGACGGCAACCGCCGGCTCGCCTTCCAGCACTTCGAGCAGCTCACGCGGACAACGTGGCCCGCTCCCGATGTGCCGATGCAGATGCACCTGGACCTCACCGTTCCCGACCGGAAGTTACTCGCAGACCAACACGCCAGGGCCCTGGCACTGGGAGCAAAACTCCTGATGGACCGCACAGCGGACGCCGTTGAGCCGTTATATGTCTATGCCGACCCGTCCGGGCATCCGTTCTGCATGTTCGTGGCCTGAAAACACCGCGTGCTGCGGATCCGGCTAACGGCCGTCCTGGACAGGCATGCCCCAGGCAAGGACCACCGGGATCGCCTGGTCCTGCCAGGTTGCCTCCAGCGAGGGATCCGGAGCTGTTCGCCCGTCCAGATCCAGCAGCCTCACCACCGAGAACTCCCAGCCGCTGTGCTCCAGCACGGACACGGTCCAGTCCTGTGGCTCCGACGGCGGTGCATCCACGAGCTCGGCGCCGTCGGGCATCCCGCTGCTGCTGATCCGCATGGACTCGGGCAGCAGCTCGCGGACACCGTTCTGCTCGGTGTACTGGGCAGCCTGCCCCTGCTTGGAAAAGAGCGCAGCCTCCAGTGCCTGCGCGTACACCGGGTCGCCCAAGGCATCGTAGACCCAGCGCCGGCCAAGAACGGAGTGGTCCATCTCGGTGATAAGGAACCGGTCCGCACCTGCCAGCGGCGCACCGCGGTAGGTGAGCGGCACCTGTACCGTCACCCCGCCCGCTGCGACGATGTGGGTTTCAATACCGACTTCACCGTCCGGATCGTCAAACCGGAAGGAGCACAGCTTGCGTGCGGTGACAGGCTCCTGCGTAGGGAACCACACCGTTGTGGGCAGCCAGTCTGAAATAAGGTCCATTTTGCCGGGACGCAGCTCGGCGTCATAAATGAGTGCCATGGGCACAGCTTAGGCGGTACTGCCGGACCGGTGCGGAATTTCCGCCACCGGTTTCCGGTTGCCGCCTAATACCGTCCGGAGAAAGTTCGGGCGTGTCCCCGCACCATTTATGAGGAGATCGATGCGTAGAACGCACGCTGCCCATCCATCCGAAAACACACCCCGCACGGCTTTGGTGGCCGGCGCCACCGGCATTGCCGGTGCTGCACTGGTGGACCTGCTGGCCCGGGAAGGATGGACCGTCCTCGCCCTGTCCCGCAGCGGGGGCATCGCCGACCCGGCGCGTCCCGGTGTTATCCCGGTAGCTGCCGATCTGACGCGGCCGGACAGCCTCACGACCGCGCTGGGCAGCGCCCGGCCCACCCACGTCTTTTTCACTTCCTGGTCCCGGCAGGAGACGGAGGCGCAGAACATTGCCGTCAACTCCGCCATGGTCCGCGACCTGCTGGCCGCGCTGGCCCATGCACCGTTGGAGCATGTGGCCCTGATGACCGGCCTCAAGCACTACATGGGACCGTTCGAGGCGTACGGCGAAGGCCCGATGCCGGACACCCCGTTCTCCGAAGACGAGCCGCGGCTTCCGGTGGAGAATTTCTACTACGCGCAGGAAGACGAACTGATGGCGGCCGCGGAACGGCAGGGCTTCGCCTGGTCCGTGCACCGCGCCCATACGGTCATCGGTTTCGCCGTCGGCAATGCCATGAACATGGGCCAGACGCTGGCCGCGCAGGCCACCCTGTGCCGGGAACTGGGGATGCCGTTTATCTTCCCCGGCTCGGAAACGCAGTGGAACTCCGTCACGGATATGACCGACGCCGGCCTGCTCGCCGAGCACATGCTCTGGGCCGCCACGGATGACAACACGGCCAACGAGGCATTCAACGTGGTCAACGGCGACGTGTTCCGCTGGCGCAGCCTGTGGCCGCGGCTGGCTGAATGGTTTGGCGTGGAGCCGGAGGGCTTTGCGGGCGACGTCCGGCCGCTGGAGGACCAGATGGCCGGGATGGGCGATGCCTGGAAGGAACTGGCCGTCCGGCACAATCTTGCCGAGACCGACCTCGGGCGGCTCGCCTCCTGGTGGCACACGGACGCGGACCTGGGCCGCAAGGTCGAGGTGCTGACGGATATGAGCAAGAGCCGTCTGGCAGGCTTCACCGGCTACCGGCGCACCGAGAACGCCTTCAAGGAACTGTTCCTGCGGCTGCGCGGCGAGAACCTGATTCCCTGATCCGTGTTCCCTGATTTCTGATCTCTGGATTGTCGGGCCTTCGGGCCCGGAGACGGAAAAGGCCGGCACCGTCAACGGTGCCGGCCTTTCTGCAAGGCTCGGGCTATTTGAACCAGATGCCGATTTCGCGGGCTGCGGACTCCGGGGAATCCGATCCGTGAACCAGGTTCTGCTGGACTGCCGTTCCCCAGTCGCGGCCGAAGTCGCCGCGGATGGTGCCCGGAGCCGCCGTCGTCGGATCGGTGGTGCCGGCCAGTGAACGGAATCCTTCGATGACCCGCTCGCCTTCGAGGACGGCGGCGACAATCGGGCCGCTGAGCATGAACTCCACGAGCGGCTCGTAGAACGGCTTGCCCTGGTGCTCCTCGTAGTGCTCTTCGAGGATGGCCCGGGTGGCTTCGGTCTTCTTCAGTTCCGCCACGGTGTAGCCCTTGGCTTCGATCCGGGCCAGGATGGCGCCGGTGAGGCGGCGCTGGACGCCGTCGGGCTTGATCAGGACGAGTGTGCGCTCGGTGCTCACGGTTGTATCTCCTTGAAAGTTCGGGTGTCTGGTCTAAGCCTAGTCGGTGCCGGGAACGGTTTCCGGGCCGTCGGCAGTGCCGGCTTCACCCGGATGTTCTTTTTCCCATTCGGCCTGCTGCCGGTCCCGCTCCCGGTTTTCCCGGTCCAGCCGCATCCCGGCCCGCAGCCCGTACCACCAGGTGAGGGCGAAGAGCACGCCCACCAGGAACATCATGGGCTCCAGGAAACCGGTGGCGATGATGACCAGCTGCAGAATCCAACCGATCACCGGCCCGGCAGGCTTGGACAGCAGCGCACAGGTTCCCACCAACGCAGCCGCCAGCAGCACGCCTCCGCCCAGCAGCAGCACCGGGGAGATGGTCCCGCGGTGCAGCCCGAAGACGGCGAGGGTGCCGAACAGCACCACGAAGGCTTCAAGCGTCAACACGGTGGAGGCGAACATAACCTTCACGGAACGGCGCTTTTTGGGCATGCCCGGGCGCCATTCGCGCTGGGCCTTGGTCAGTTTTGCCATAACCGGCTGCCTACTTTCCGAGGAGGGTGCGCGCTTCGGCGACCACGGTGATGGATCCGACGACCAGTATTCCGCCGGACAGGTCATTGTTCTCTTCGGCCTTTTCCACCGCGCGTTCCAGGGCGTTGTCCAAACCGGCCTCCACCTGGATGTCCTCGTCCGCGAATCCGGCGTCCACCGCGTCCTGGACAAGTTCCTCGGCCGGGATGGCCCGCGGCGAGCTGGACTGGGTGAGGACAACGCTGCTGACCAGGTCTCCGAGCTGCTCGCGCAGCTCGCTCAGGATGCCGACGGCGTCCTTTTCGGCCAGGATGCCGACCACCAGCACCAGCGTGCTGAAGTTGAACGCTTCACGGAGCGCTTCCGCGGTGGCCTTGGCCCCGGCCGGGTTGTGCGCGGCATCCACCACGATGGTCGGCGCCGTCCGCACTACCTCGAGGCGGCCCGGAGAGGTCACGGTGGAGAACCCGGTACGCAGCAGTTCGACGTCGAGCTCCTTGGTCCCGCCGCCGATGAAGGCCTCCAGCGCCGCCACGGCGACCGCCGCATTCTCGGCCTGGTGCGCGCCGTGCAGCGGAACCAGGAGGTCCTCGTAGCGCCCGGCGAGGCCGTTGATGGTGACCATCTGGCCGCCAACTGCCATGACCCGGGAATCGACACCGAATTCTACGCCTTCGAACCGGAACGGGACCCCGGCCTCGTGGGCCTTTTCCAGCAGCACCTGGGCAGCTTCCATAGGCTGGGCGGCACTGATGAGGAAACCGTTCTCCTTGATGATGCCGGCCTTCTCATAGGCAATGTCGGCAACGTCGTCACCGAGCAGGTCCGTGTGGTCCAGGGAGATCGGAGTGACCACGGAAACCTGCCCGTCGCCTACGTTCGTCGCATCGGTGATCCCGCCCAGGCCCACTTCGATCACGGCCACATCCACGGGCTCGTCGGCGAAGACGGCGAACCCCAGGATGGTGACAGCTTCGAAGTAGGTCAGCCGCGGCTCCCCTGCCGCCTCCAGTTCGGCGTCGACAATGTCCAGGTACGGGCGGATTTCATCCCAGATCCGCACAAACGTTTCATCGCTGACGGGTTCGCCGTCAATGCTGATCCGTTCGGTCACGCTGGTCAGGTGCGGACTGGTGTAGCGCCCCGTACGCAGCCCGTAGGCGCGCAGGCCGGCCTCGATCATCCGCGCCGTGGACGTCTTGCCGTTGGTGCCGGTGATGTGGATGATTGGGAACGCCTTGTTCGGCTCCCCCAGCACCTCCATGGCCCGGAACAGCGGAGCCATGCGCGGCTCCATCTTGTTTTCCGGGGCACGGCTGAGCAGTTCGGCGTACACGCTCTCGACGGAGAAGCCGTCAATGGATCCGGACGGACGGTCTGCTGCAGTCATTAGATCTTCTCCACGGTGACGATGTACTTGTCGGTGTCCTTGTCGTCGTCCGTGACCGTCAGGTCACCGACAACGATCAGTTCACCGGTCAGGGTCTCCGCCTTGATCAGCTCAGCGTTGGCAGTCAGCGCTTCGGCTTCGGCTTCCCCGGTCCGAACCGTCGTGCGGATGCGGTCGCTGATGTGCAGGTCCGCATCACGGCGGGCCTGCTGGATGGCACGGATGCCGTCGCGGGCCATGCCTTCAGCCGCCAGTTCGGGGGTGACCTCGGTGTTCAGCACCAGGAAACCACCGCCGGGCAGCACGGCAACCGCCTTCGCGGATTCGCCGTCACCGGACTCCACAACGGTTTCCAGAGTGTATTCGTGCTCCTGGAGTGCCAGGCCGCCGGCGGTGACCGTACCGGCGTCGTCCACCGACCAGTCCCCGGACTTGGCAGCTTTGATGGCAGTCTGGACATTCTTGCCCAGACGCGGGCCGGCGGCCCGGGCGTTGACCACAAGCTTCTGGCTGATGCCGAACTCGGCAGGATCCGCGGAGGCAGCCTCGACCAAGCGCACGTTCTTCAGGTTCAGCTCGTCGGCGATGATCGCGGCGAACTGGCCGGAGAGCGCTTCAGCATCCGGGGCGACGACGGTCATTTCCGACAGCGGCAGGCGCACCCGCAGGTTCGCTCCCTTGCGCAGCGAGGAACCCACCGAAGCGATCCGGCGGGTGAGGTCCATGCGCTCCACGAGGTCCGGGTTGTTCGGGAACAGATCAGCGTCGGGCCAGTCGGTCAGGTGCACCGAGCGGCCGCCGGTCAGTCCCCGCCAGATTTCCTCCGCGATCAGCGGCAGCAGCGGTGCAGCGACCCGGCAGACGGTCTCCAGGCAGGTGTACAGCACGTCGAAGGCCTGCGGGTCCTCGTCGAAGAACCGGGTGCGGCTGCGGCGGATGTACCAGTTGGTCAGGGTGTCCGTGTAGGCGCGCAGGATCTCGCAGGCCACGGACACGTCATAGGTGTCCAGGGCCGTGGTCATGTCCCGCACCAGGTCACCGGTGGCGGCCAGCAGGTAGCGGTCCAGCGGCTCGGTGGAGTCGTAGCGGGCCTTCGCTTCGTAGCCGTTGCCGTTGTTGGCGGCGTTGGTGTAGAGGCTGAAGAAGTGCCAGACGTTCCACAGGGGCAGGATGGCCTGCCGGACGCCGTCGCGGATGCCCTGCTCGGTGACAATCAGGTTGCCGCCGCGCAGGATGGGCGAGGCCATCAGGAACCAGCGCATGGCGTCTGAGCCGTCGCGGTCCAGCACCTCGGAGACGTCCGGGTAGTTGCGCAGCGACTTGGACATCTTCTGCCCGTCCGAACCCAGCACAATGCCGTGGCTGATGACGTTGCGGAACGCCGGCCGGTCAAACAGTGCCGTGGCCAGTACGTGCAGGGTGTAGAACCAGCCGCGGGTCTGGCCGATGTATTCCACGATGAAGTCGCCCGGGTTGTGGCTTTCGAACCACTCGGCATTCTCATGCGGGTAGTGCACCTGGGCGTAGGGCATGGACCCGGAGTCGAACCAGACGTCCAGCACGTCCTCCACGCGGCGCATGGTGGACTGGCCCTCTTCGGGGGTGCGGGGATCGTCGGGGTTGGGCCGGGTGAGCTCGTCGATGAACGGGCGGTGCAGGTCCGGCTGGCCCTCCTTGTTCAGCGGCAGCCGGCCGAAGTCCGCTTCGATCTCGGCCAGGGATCCGTACACGTCGGTGCGCGGGTAGTTGGGGTCATCCGACACCCAGACCGGGATGGGGCTGCCCCAGTACCGGTTGCGGCTAATCGACCAGTCGCGGGCGTTCTCCAGCCACTTGCCGAACTGGCCGTCCTTGACGTTGTCCGGGATCCAGTTGATCTGCTGGTTCAGTTCGACCATCCGGTCCTTGATCTTGGTGACCTCCACGAACCAGGAGGAGACCGCCTTGTAGATCAGCGGGTTCCGGCAGCGCCAGCAGTGCGGGTAGCTATGCTCGTAGCTGGCCTGGCGCAGCAGCCGGCCGTCAGCCTTCAGGGCACGGGTGATCGGCTTGTTGGCGTCGAAGACCTGCAGGGCGGCGATGTCCTGCAGTGCGGTCTGCGCGAACATCGGCAGGAACTTGCCGCCTTCGTCCACACTGAGGATCACGGGGATGCCGTTCTCCTCGCAGACCTTCTGGTCATCCTCGCCGTAGGCCGGAGCCTGGTGAACAACACCGGTGCCGTCGGTGGTGGTGACGTAGTCGGCCGTGACGATCCGCCAGGCGTTTTCCGTCCCCCACTTCTCCGTGTCGGTGTAGATGTCCCACAGCGGTGCATAGCGCAGCCCGGCCAGGTCCTTGCCCAGGTGCACTGCGCTGACGGCCGCGCGGGCGGCGTCGGCGTCGTCGTACCCCAGGTCCTTGGCGTAGGAACCGACCAGGTCCTCAGCGAGCAGGAAGCTGCCCTCACCGGCCTGCGTGCCGTTGGGTCCGGCGAGCACGACGGCGTAACGGACCTCGGGCCCGACGGCGAGGGCCATATTGGTGGGCAGGGTCCAGGGCGTGGTGGTCCAGGCGATTGCCTTGACGCCCTCCAGCTCGGCAGAGAGCGCGTTGTCGCCGCTGATCAGCGGGAACGTGACGGTGACCGTCTGGTCCTGACGCATCTTGTACACGTCGTCGTCCATGCGCAACTCATGGTTGGACAGCGGCGTCTCGTCCTTCCAGCAGTACGGGAGCACCCGGAAACCGCTGTAGGTCAGGCCCTTGTCATGCAGGGTCTTGAAGGCCCAGATGACCGATTCCATGTACTCGACGTTGAGCGTCTTGTAGTCATTCTCGAAGTCGACCCAGCGAGCCTGGCGGGTGACGTAGTCCTGCCACTCACCGGCGTACTTCATGACCGAGGCACGGCAGGCATCGTTGAACTTGTCGATGCCCATCTTCTCGATCTGGACCTTGTCGCTCATTCCGAGCTGCTTCATGGCTTCCAGTTCGGCGGGCAGCCCGTGGGTGTCCCAGCCGAAGCGGCGCTCCACACGGCGGCCGCGCTGGGTCTGGTAGCGGGCCACCAGGTCCTTCACGTAACCGGTGAGCAGGTGGCCGTAGTGCGGCAGGCCGTTGGCGAAGGGCGGGCCGTCATAGAAGACGAACTCGTTGTCGCCGTCCTGACCGGCGGGGCGGGCGTCAATGGAGGCCTGGAAAGTGCCGTCCTTATCCCAGTACGTCAGAACCCGTTCTTCGAGTTCCGGAAACTTGGGCGAGGAGGGAACGGCAGCGCCGTCGCCTGTGCTGGCCTTGGGGTATACAGAGGGCATATTCGTCATCCTGTTAGCGGCAAGTAAATCTGGCTGTGGAATTCAGGATGCGAGGGCGGCTGTCCCGGACCGGTCCGAAGACCGGCGGTAAACCGCGGTACCACCTCGCTTGCCGCCGTGTGTGCCCCGATGGAGTACGCACGGCTGCCGCTCGTTGACTGCTGTGACGGGCTTACCCGTCCGGTTCTACTGGGCCTCCGCCGCCTGAGCGGGGTGGCTGTTCTTCCGGAAGCTCACCGGTGATGGCCGGGTCAAAGCTGCTTCGCACAAGTTTAGGCCACGCCTGCGCCGGTTGTCGAAGCACCGGGGGCCTGCGCCGGGCCGGTGGTGCCCTGCGGCCGGGTGGTGCCCCGCGGGATCTGGCCTGCGGCGGGGCCGCTGCGGGACCGGGCCACGCGCGGGCGCCTGCCGACCGCCGCAGGGACGGCGGCCGGCAAAGACTGGCCAGTCCCGCCGGGCGGACCGCCTAGTTTCCGGTGCGGATGACCTTGTGCTGGGCGGCCTGGGCCAGCGGCCGCAGCACCACCTGGTCCAGGTTCACGTGGTGCGGCAGGTTCAGGGCGAAGGCCATCACCTCAGCCACGTCGTCGGCTGTCAGGGGCTTCTCGACTCCGGCGTACACCTTGTCCGCCGCGTTCGGGTCACCCAGCCGGTTCAGGGAGAATTCCTCGGTCTTCACCATCCCGGGAGCTATTTCAATCACCCTGACGTTATGTTCGGCCTCTTCAAGGCGCAGGGTACGGGCCAGCATCTCCTCACCCGATTTGGCCGCACAGTAGCCGGCTCCTCCTTCATAGGCGGTGGAGGCCGCCGTCGAGGTGAGCAGCAGAACGGAACCGCGGCCGCTGGCCCGCAGCGCCGGCAGGAACGCCTGCGTCATCCGCAGCGCGCCAAGAACGTTGACGTCATACATGCGCTGCCAGTCGCTGATGCTGCCCTCGGCAACGGAATCAAGCCCGAAGGCTCCTCCGGCGTTGTTGATCAGGGCATCCACTCTCCCTCCGGCCAGCACGGTTTCCGCCAGCTGCGCCACGGACGCGTCATCGGTAACGTCGGCGGCCACGGGGACGGCACCTGTCTCGTCCGCGAGCGCCTGCAGTCTGTCCGCGCGCCGGGCTACCGCCACCACATCCCAGCCTGAGGCCCGGAGCGCCCGCACGGCGGCGGCTCCAATGCCTGAACTTGCTCCGGTAACTACTGCGCGCTTGGGTGTGATCTCAGTCATGGGGATACTTTAGCCACGGTTGCCCCTCGACCCGTGTCCGCGGCTCTTTGCCACCCACTCTGTTACGGCCTGCTGTCCTCCCCCCGGCCATAGCCCGTTCTGCTGAGCCGCCGGTAGCGGCCTTGGGTTGTGCAGCCAGTCCCAGCGCTAGCGGCCGGTTGGTCGGGCCGTGGCTTGTCGCCGTACCCAGCTGCCACCCCAGGTGTCCCTTGTCTGCATCACCAGGCGAATGAATTCGTCCGGCTGGTGCAGGATCATCTCGGCCGTCATGCGCAGGGTGACCCACCCACCAGAGGATGAGCCGTTCCAGCGCTGTCTGTCCTTTCGGAATTCCACCCGCCCGCTGTGGAAGGCATATCCGTCAATCTCTACGATCAGCCATCCGTCTATCAGGAAGTCCACCCTTCCGACCCCGGGCACCACCACTTCCTCCTCGAATCCGATGCCGGCGGCCAGAAGGTGGAAGCGGGCGCAGACCTCCAGCGGTGAAGCCGTGGTGCGGCGGATGGAGTCCAGCAGCAGGCGGATGGGCCAGTCCCGCTGGCCGGTGAATTCCCGTCGTAGCAGTGGCAACCCCACAGCATCACGAATGACCGCCGATTCGGCCAGGACCAAGGCTTCCAGACGGGGAAGGCATCTGAAGGCATCGTGGACAATCTGCTCCGGCCGGGCCACCGGACGGTGTGCCGAGCGTTGTCCACGGTGAAGACGAGTGCCCGGGATTTCTTTGGAGGAGTTCCGGCGAATATGGGCACAGGTACCCGGCACAAGCACCCACCAACCCAGGAGGCGTGCGGCGGACACACAGGTCAGGGACGCCCCGTGGCGTGCTGCCGTCACCAGTTCCGGATCTGCATCCGGGACGGCGAAGGTCCCCCTGGCTATCCGCCGAATACTGCCCGCACCCGTTGCCCGTTCTATTTCCGTTCGGGAGAATCGGTTCGCCGTCAGGGTCCCGTACCCGGCAACACCGTGGCGGGCCCGAAGGAACAGTTCAAGTTGCTGCATTCCGCCAGCTTCGGTCCGCGAAGGGCCCGGTCCCGGCACCAGGATGCGGTATGTGGACAGAGACCCGGACGGTTCGCCTAAGCGGTATCCAGTGGAGGGGCCTCTTCCAAGGGTCCCGAATTCGTCCGGCACAGAATCCCACCCAGTGGGGCTGCTGGCAACCAGTGGGGTCCCACCAGCAACAGGGCTCACACTCGACGGGAAACTGTGCGAGACATTCCCCTTGGCGTCTCGGTGCCCCCGACAGGATTTCCCACCCAGTGGGGCTGCTGGCAACCAGTGGGGTCCCACCAGCAACAGGGTTCACACTCGAAGGGAAACTGTGCGAGCCCGGCCACCCGGTTTCCGCCACTCGGCCGCCGGGCAGGCACGAACCAAACGGCATCCGGGACCTACGCCCCGGGACCGGCCCCGGAGAGCAGATAGTCGCGCAGGACCACTGCCTCGTTCTCCTTTTCGTTCCGTGCCCCGAACAGCAGCACGGTATCCGGCCGGGACCGGCACTCGAGACTGAAGTCCGCCGCCCCGGGATTCTCCCCCAGCTCACCCCGGTACCGCCGGGCGAACTCCTCCCACCGTTCCTCCCGGTGCCCGAACCATTTCCGCAGTTCGGTGCTGGGGGCCAGGTCCTTCAACCATTCGTCCAGGTCGGCCTTTTCCTTGGACACGCCGCGGGGCCAGAGCCGGTCCACCAAAACCCGGAAGCCGCCGTCGGGAGGTTCATAGATCCGCCGGATCCGCACATTCCATGACGGGGATTCTCTCGTGGACGCCATACCGGGATGCTACTGCCGGGGCACCGGCCCCGGACAGTGCCCCAGACCATAGCGGTGCATGGAAGAATGGAAAGCATGGCTGAACATATCCCGGGCACAGACACGCCCGACAACGCACCCAAGACCGTATCCGTCCCCGACAAGCCCGCCCTTGAGGGGCTCGAGTCCAAGCTCAGTGCCCGCTGGCGCGAGGAGGGAACGTACGCGTTTAATCCGGACACGGTCCGGGAGCAGGTCTACTCCATCGACACTCCCCCGCCGACGGCGTCCGGTTCACTGCACGTGGGGCACATGTTCTCCTACACGCAGACCGACGTCATGGCCCGCTACCAGCGGATGACGGGCAAGAATGTCTTCTACCCGATGGGCTGGGATGACAACGGCCTGCCCACCGAACGCCGGGTGCAGAACTACTACGGTGTGCGCTGCGATCCCACCAAGCCGTATGACCCGGATTACCGTCCCCCGGCCAAGGCTGCCAAGAACCAGCGCGATTTCGACGTCGTCTCCCGCCGCAACTTCATCGAGCTGTGCGAGGAACTGGCTGTGGAGGACGAGAAGGTCTTCGAGGACCTCTTCTCCACCCTGGGCCTGTCCGTGGACTGGAACCGCACCTACCGCACCATTGATGACCACTCCCGCGCCGTCAGCCAGCGCGCGTTCCTGGAGAACCTGCGGGCCGGCGACGCCTACATGGCCGAGGCCCCGACTCTCTGGGACGTCACTTTCCGCACCGCCGTGGCCCAGGCCGAACTCGAGGACCGCGAGCAGCCCGGCGCCTACCACCGGATCAGCTTCCACGCCCCGGACGGCGAGAAGATCTTCATCGAGACCACCCGTCCCGAACTGCTCCCGGCCTGCGTGGCCCTCGTGGCGCACCCCGACGACGAGCGGTACCAGCGCCTCTTCGGCACCACTGTGAAGTCCCCGCTGTTCGACGTCGAGGTGGAGGTCAAGGCGCATCCGCTGGCCAAGCCCGACAAGGGATCCGGCATTGCCATGATCTGCACCTTCGGCGACCTGACCGACGTCACCTGGTGGCGGGAACTGAATCTGCCCACCCGCGCCGTGATCGGCCGCGACGGCCGCATCCTGGCCGACACCCCGGAGTGGATCGCCACCAACGCGGCGAAGGAAAACTACGCCGCACTGGCCACCAAAACCGTCTTCAGCGCCAAGGAAACCGTCGTCGAAATGCTCCGCGAAAGCGGCGACCTCGACGGCGAGCCCAAGAAGATCACCCACCCGGTCAACTTCTTCGAAAAGGGCGATAAGCCGCTCGAAGTTGTCACCAGCCGCCAGTGGTACATCCGCAACGGCGGGCGCGATGAAGAACGCCGCGAACGCCTGATCAGCCGTGGCCGGGAGATCGACTTCCATCCCGCGTTCATGCGCTCCCGCTACGAGAACTGGATCGAAGGCCTCAACGGTGACTGGCTGGTTTCCCGCCAGCGCTTCTTCGGCGTTCCGGTGCCGGTTTGGTACCCGCTGGATGCCTCCGGCAACCCGGACTACGACAATCCCGTCCTGCCGGATTCCGCGTCCCTGCCCGTGGACCCGGCCGCCGAAGCGGCACCCGGCTACGAGGAAGCCCAGCGCAACCAGCCGGGCGGTTTCATCGGCGACGCCGACGTGCTCGATACTTGGGCCACTTCCTCCCTGACCCCGCAGATCGTCGGCGGCTGGAGCGTGGACGAGGACCTCTTCGCCAAGGTCTTCCCGTTCGACCTGCGCCCGCAGGGCCACGACATCATCCGCACCTGGCTCTTCTCCTCCGTGGTCCGCGCCGATGCCCTCAACGCGGCCGCGCCGTGGAAGCACGCCGCGATCTCCGGCTGGATCCTGGATCCGGACCGCAAGAAGATGTCCAAGTCCAAGGGCAACGTGGTGGTTCCCACCGATGTGCTCAACGAATACGGTTCCGACGCCGTCCGTTACTGGGCGGCCTCCGCCAAGCTCGGCGCGGACACCGCATACGAGATTGCGCAGATGAAGATCGGCCGCCGGCTGGCCATCAAGCTGCTCAACGCCTCCAAGTTCGTCCTGAACCTGGGCGCGACGGAAGCGAACGTGGCGCTGGATGACACGTCGGTGATCACCAACGCACTGGATACTGCCCTGCTGGCCCAGCTCACCGACGTCGTCCAGGCCGCCACGAGTGCCTTCGAGCGGTATGACTACGCCAAGGCCCTGCAGCTCACCGAGTCCTTCTTCTGGTCCTTCACGGATGACTACGTGGAGCTGATCAAGGACCGCGCCTACGGTGCCGCCGGCGAAGCCGAGCAGGCCTCCGTGCTGGCCACCCTGGCCACCACCCTGGATTCACTGCTGCGCCTGTTCGCCCCGTTCCTGCCCTTCGCCACCGAAGAGGTCTGGGGCTGGTGGCGTACCGGGTCCGTGCACCGCGCGCCGTGGCCGAACGTCGACGGCCTCTCGGCAGCCGTGGCCGACGCCGACGCCGCGATCCTCGGTACGGTCGCCGCCGCGCTGGGCGGCATCCGCAAGGCAAAGTCCGAGGCCAAGGTCAAGCAGCGCACCGAGGTCCTCAAGGCCACGGTCACTGCTCCCGAGGGTGCTGTGGCACGGCTGCGGGCAGGCTCGGCAGACCTGAAGGCCGCCGGAAACGTACGGGAACTGAACCTGGCTGTCGGCGAGGGTGAACTCAGCGTCTCCGACGTGGAGCTGGCACCGCCCGCCGAATAGCGAAAAGCGCAAAGGGCCCGTCCGGATTTTTCCGGACGGGCCCTTTTGCTGTGCTCAGTGGATGTGCTCAGCGGCCCCGTGTTCCGGGGCCGGCGAAGGTCAGTCGAAACGCGGGCTTTCGGTGCGGCTGCGCTTGAGTTCGAAGAAGGCCGGGTTTGAGGCCAGCATCACTGCGCCGTCGAACATGGTGCCGGCTTCCTCGCCGCGCGGGATGCGGGTGAGCACCGGACCAAAGAAGGCGGTGCCGTTGAAGGCGACGATGGGGGTTCCGACGTCGTCACCCACCTTCGTGATGCCTTCCTTGTGGGAGGCACGCAGCTGGGCGTCATATTCGTCGCTGTCGGCGTACCGGGCCAGCTCGGCGGGAAGGCCCGTGGCTTCCAGGGATTCGCGGATCACGGCGGCGAAGTCATCATTGCCGCCGTCATGGATCCGGGATCCCATGGCGTCGTAAAGCTTTTTGACGTATTCATCGCCGTGGAGTTCCTGCGCGGCGATGATGACGCGCACAGGGCCCCAGGCCTTGTCCATCCGCTCCCGGTAGTCCGCCGGCAGGTCCCTGCCCTCGTTCAGGACAGCCAGGCTCATCACGTGCCAGTTGGTGCGGACGTCGCGGACCTGTTCCACCTCGCCCATCCAGCGGGAGGCCACCCAGGCGAAGGGGCACATGGGGTCGAACCAGAAGTCTGCGGTGGACGCGGAAGCAGTAACGCTCATGGAAATCTCCTTTGATGGCACTCTGCGGCTTTACCTGCCGCGCTCAGTACCGGGTAACAACCCCGGATCAGGCGGATTTGTTCCGGCGCTTGGTCGCCACGGCGTGCGAGATGAGCGTCGGTTCGCTCTTGTTCTGCACCGTGTCCGCGGTGATCACAACGGTGGCTACGTCGTCCCGGCTGGGCAGGTCGAACATCACCGGCAGCAGGACTTCCTCCAGGATGGCACGCAGCCCGCGGGCACCGGTGCCCCGGGCCAGCGCCTGGTCCGCGATGGCGTCCAGGGCGCCCTGCTCGAAGGTCAGCTCCACGCCGTCCAGCTGGAACATTTTCTGGAACTGCTTAACCAGTGCGTTCTTCGGCTCGGTGAGGATCCGGATCAGGGCGGTCCGGTCCAGGTTGGACACGGTGGTGATGACCGGGAGGCGGCCGATGAATTCGGGAATGAGTCCGAACTTCAGCAGATCCTCCGGCATCACCTCGGCGTAGGAGTCGGTGCCCTTGGTGGTTTCATTCAGCGGGGCACCGAACCCGATGCCCTTGCGTCCGGAACGTGAACCGATGATCTCCTCGAGCCCGGCGAAGGCGCCGGCCACAATGAACAGCACGTTGGTGGTGTCAATCTGGATGAATTCCTGGTGCGGGTGCTTGCGGCCGCCCTGCGGCGGGACCGAGGCGACCGTACCTTCCAGGATCTTCAGCAGAGCCTGCTGGACACCTTCACCGGAGACGTCGCGGGTGATCGAGGGGTTCTCGCTCTTGCGGGAAATCTTGTCGATTTCGTCGATGTAGATGATGCCCTGTTCAGCCTTCTTGACGTCATAGTCGGCGGCCTGGATGAGCTTGAGCAGGATGTTCTCCACATCCTCGCCCACGTAGCCGGCCTCTGTCAGGGCGGTGGCATCAGCGACGGCGAACGGAACGTTCAGGCGCCGCGCCAGCGTCTGGGCGAGGTAGGTCTTGCCGCAGCCGGTGGGGCCGATCAGGAGGATGTTGGACTTGCCGATTTCCACCTCGTCGCCGGCAACGGCGTCCGAGAGATTGCCGGTGGCACGGGTGGCGTGACCTGCCTGGATACGCTTGTAGTGGTTGTACACCGCCACGGCGAGGGAGCGCTTCGCGGGCTCCTGGCCGATGACGTACTCCTGCAGCGCGTCGAAGATTTCCCGCGGCTTCGGCAGCTCGAAGGTCCCCAGATCCGCAACCTCGGAGAGTTCCTCTTCGATGATCTCGTTGCAGAGATCAATGCACTCGTCGCAGATGTATACGCCGGGACCGGCAATGAGCTTGCGTACCTGCTTCTGGCTCTTTCCGCAGAAAGAGCACTTGAGCAGATCCGTGCTCTCACCAATGCGAGCCATAGTTCAGTCCCCTTAGATGGTCCATCGAAAATACGGTCTCCCGGCCAGGCGCAGTCAACCATGTTCCACTCTAGGACACTTGCCGGAGCTATTCAGCAACCAGAGAGCCCGTGGTGCCGAATTCCGCACCACGGGCCGTCTGTTGCCAACTGCTTCTATTACATTTTGTTGATGGCGGGAGTCTTGATCTTGCGCGAATCCAGCACCTGGTCGATCAGCCCGTATTCCAGGGCTGCATCTGCGGTGAGGATCTTATCCCGCTCAATGTCCGTGTTGACCTGCTCCGACGTGCGGTTGGAGTGCAGTGCCAGCGTGTCTTCCAGCCAGGTGCGCATGCGCATGACTTCAGCGGCCTGGATTTCCAGGTCGGAAGCCTGGCCGCCCTGTCCGCCGGAGAGCGACGGCTGGTGGATCAGCACACGGGCGTTGGGCAGTGCCAGGCGCTTGCCCGGCGTGCCGGCAGCCAGCAGGACGGCTGCGGCGCTGGCTGCCTGTCCCAGGCAGACCGTCTGGATCTCCGGGCGGATGTACTGCATGGTGTCGTAAATGGCCGTCATGGCCGTGAACGAACCGCCCGGGGAGTTGATGTACAGCGTGATGTCGCGGTCCGGATCGGTGGACTCAAGCACCAGCAGCTGGGCCATGATGTCATCAGCCGACGCGTCGTCCACCTGGACGCCGAGGAAGATGATGCGGTCCTCGAACAGCTTGGTGTACGGGTCCTGGCGCTTGAAGCCGTAGGGCGTACGCTCTTCGAACTGCGGCAGGACGTAGCGGCTGGTGGGCATCTGCGGTGCTGCGGCGGAGCCGGCGGTGCCGAAATTATGGTTCATGAATTACTCCTGAAGTCTGCAAGTGGAGGGGCGGGGTCCGGGACCTTAGTCCTCGTCCTTGCCCTCTGCCTGGTCCTGGTTGGTTCCGCCGCCGCCGGTAACGCCGCCGGCGTGGGCGGAGATCTTGTCGAAGAAGCCGTATTCCAGGGCCTCCTGCGCGGTGAACCACTTGTCGCGGTCATTGTCCCGAAGGATGGTTTCGACGCTCTGGCCGGTCTGCTCAGCGGTCAGCTCCGCCATGACGCGCTTCATGTTCAGGATCAGCTCAGCCTGGATCTTGATGTCCGACGCGGTGCCGCCGATGCCGCCGCTGGGCTGGTGCATCAGGATGCGGGCGTGCGGGGTGGCGTAGCGCTTGCCCTTGGTGCCCGAGGAGAGCAGGAACTGCCCCATGGAGGCTGCCAGGCCGGTCGCCACGGTCACGACGTCGTTCGGGATGAACTGCATGGTGTCGTAGATAGCCATGCCGGCCGTCACGGAACCACCGGGAGAGTTGATGTAGAGGTAGATGTCCTTCTCGGGATCTTCCGCCGAGAGCAGCAGAAGCTGGGAGCAGATCGCGTTGGCATTCTCGTCCCGGACTTCCGAGCCCAACCAGATGATCCGCTCTTTGAGCAGGCGGTTGTAGATGTAGTCGTCCCGGCCGGCCGGGTCCACCGTAGCCATGGTGGGGGTATTCGGTGCAGTTGCCATACTGAGTGACCTCTCGCTCTGGCAGGAATCAGATGCTGGCCGTGCCAGTTGCTCCTGCCGGTTGTCTCTTCTAGGACACTAGCCTGTCCACGCCCCGCCGGGCTGCCGTTTGACGGGCTGTTCGCTGACGGCGCACGATGCAGATCACATGCTCGCCGCCGTGGAAGAGCCGCGCCTCGGCGCTTAACGCACCGCGCCGCCGGCCCTTTCGGATCGGCGGCGCGGTTGGTCCTTCCTGCGGAACGCGGAAGGGCGGGACAGGCTAGGCCTTGTCTTCGTTCTGCTGCTCTTCGACGTCGGCTGCTTCGGCTTCTTCTTCACCGGCGGGACGGACGAATTCGCTCAGGTCAATCTCGGCACCGGTGGTGTCGGTGACCTTGGCGAGCTCCAGCACCTTGGCGAGGGCCTTACGACGGCGGACTTCTCCGACCATCATCGGAACCTGGCCGCTCTGGTCGATCAGCTGGGCGAACTGGTTCGGATCCATGCCGTACTGGCCTGCGGTGGAGACGATGTAGTCAATCAGTTCGCTCTGGTTGACGCCTACTTCTTCCTTCTCCGCTACTGCGTCGAGGATGATTTCGTTCTTGAAGGCGGCCTCGGTGTTGGCGCGCACCTCGGCACGGTGTTCTTCCGTGTCGTGGTCTTCGCCGGCGGCGTGGGCGCTTTCGGAGTTGAAGTGCTGCTCAAGCTGCTCTTCGATGACGGATTCCGGAACCGGAACCTCAACCAGCTCCAGGAGCTTCTCCAGCACCTTGTCGCGGGCTTCAACGCCCTGCTCCATCAGCTTGGATTCGGCTGCACGCTTGGTCAGGTCCTCGCGGAGTTCACCGATGGTGTCGAACTCGCTGGCAAGCTGGGCGAAGTCATCGTTGGCTTCGGGGAGCTCGCGCTCCTTGACGGCCTTGATGGTCACGGTAACCTCGGCGTCGGCACCGGCATGCTCGCCGCCGGCCAGCTTGGTGTTGAAGGTCGCGGATTCGCCGCTGCTCAGGCCGGTAACGGCCTCGTCCATGCCTTCAAGCATGGTCCCGGCGCCTACCTGGTAGGACAGATCCGCAGCGGAATCCACCTCTTCGCCGTCGACCTTGGCCACAAGGTCCATGGTCAGGAAGTCATCGGCCACTGCGGGGCGATCCACGGCCTTCAGCGTGCCGAAGCGGCTGCGCAGTTCTTCCAGTGCCTTCTCTACGTCGGCGTCGGAAGCTTCTGCGGGCTCAACGGTGACCTCGAGGCCTGCATAGTCCGGCAGTTCGATTTCCGGGCGCACATCCAGCTCAACGGTGAAGAGCAGCTGGCCTTCATCCGAAGCGGGGTCCGGAACTTCGGTGATCTCGACCTCGGGGCGGCTCATGGGGCTGATGCCGGTCTCGCGGACGGCTTCCTGGTAGAAGCCGTTCAGTCCGTCATTGATGGCCGTTTCGAGAACATAGCCGCGTCCAACGCGCTGGTCGATGATGCGGTTGGGAACCTTGCCCTTGCGGAAGCCCGGGACCTGCACCTGGGTGGCGATGGTCTTGTAGGCCTCGTCGATGCTCGGCTTCAGTTCCTCGAACGGAACTTCAACGTTGAGCTTTACCCGCGTGGGTGTGAGGTTTTCTACGGCGCTCTTCACAGCGTAAGTTCTCCTGAGGGTTCTGGGGTTGGTCTGCACCATGGTTATACAGAGTCGGGGTGACAGGATTTGAACCTGCGACTTCCTGCTCCCAAAGCAGGCGCTCTTCCAAGCTGAGCTACACCCCGTCAGTGCACCTGACAGCCTACCTGCCCGGCGGCGGGTATGACGAATTTCAGGGCTTACCGACGTGATCCGCGGCCGGCACGGAACCGGTTGCGGGCCGATTACTCACAGCGGGTTTTCCCATGCTAAGGTGAAACCTGCCTTACGGCGCCGGGGATGTAGCTCAATGGTAGAGCCTCAGTCTTCCAAACTGATTACGCGGGTTCGATTCCCGTCATCCCCTCCACCTTAGAAGGGCCTTTCGCACAGCGAAAGGTCCTTTTTCGTTTTTCACTGCAGATATAGACCCGACCGCGGAACAATGTCCGCGGTCGGGTGAATGCAGGCGGCCTGCCGGCGTAGAAGCCCTGACCCACAGGGCCCGGCTCAACGGGCGCGGCTCGGTTGCGTGGGTCAGCGGGCCTGGCAGACCGGGCACCAGTAGAGTTTCCGGGCGCCCATCTCGGTACCGGCGACGGCGGTTCCGCAGCATCTGCACGGCAGCCCGGTCCGCTTGTAGACGTAGTGCGCCTCGGACACCGGAACCGGCTCACCGGCATCCTGGCGGTCCTGCGGCTCGGTGGTGATGATCCGCCCCTGCCGCACGCCGTCGTTCATCAGCGTCACGGTCTCCGCCCACACGTCCGCAGCCTCCGCCGCGCTGATGTCCCGGCCCAGCCGCCACGGGGAAATGCGCCGGCGGAAGAGTATTTCAGCCCGGTAGACGTTGCCGACGCCGGCAAGCACCTCCTGGTTCATCAGCAGCAGCCCCACCGGGGAGCCCTTGCTACGGAGGCGTTCCGAGAACTGCCGGCCGCCGTCGCCGTCCGGTTCCGCCGCACCCAGGGGGTCCGGTCCCAGACGGGCCAGCACCGCCGCCCGTTCCTGTTCCGTGATGACTTCACACGCCGTGGGACCCCGCAGATCCGCCCAGCCGTGCTCGGACACCATGCGGACCCGCACAACTCCCCGGGGCGGCGGCGGGCCGGCATACCCCGTGTCCTGCGCACCGCCGTCGCCGGCAATCTCCCGTTCCCCCACGCGCCGCGGCGCACCGATGCTGGAGGCACCGGCAAACGTTTCATCCCCGCCGAAGTCGAAAGCGCCGTAGAGGCCGAGATGGATACGCAGGTACAGGTCATTGTCAAAACGCAGGAACAGCTGCTTGCCGTGCGCCTCGGCACCTTCAAGGACGTGCCCGTCCAGCTTGGCGGCCCCGGCGGCAAACCTGCCCTGCGGGCTGCTCACCGCCACCCGGCTGCCGGCAAACACCGAAGCGAACTGCCGGGCGAGCCGGTGGATGGAATGGCCCTCGGGCATCAGGCCACGGTGCCGCTGGTCTCGTACTCCGCAATCTGTCCGATGCGCCGGACATGGCGCTCCGCACCGCTGAAGGGTTCGGCCAGGAACGCATCAATGATCCGGGTCGCCTCCTCCACGCTGTGCTGGCGGCCGCCCACGGCCACAACATTGGCATCGTTGTGCTGGCGGGCCAGTTTCGCGGTGTCCAGGTTCCAGGCCAGCGCTGCCCGGATGCCCCGGACCTTGTTGGCGGCAATCTGCTCGCCGTTGCCGGAACCGCCCAGCACAATACCGAGGGCCTGCGTGCCTGCAGCCTGGTCGGCGGCCACGGCCTGCGCGGCGTTGATGCAGAAGGCAGGGTAGTCATCTTCGGCGTCATATTCGCGCGGCCCGTGGTCAACCACTTCGTAGCCGCCGTCCGTGAGGTGCTTAATCAGATGGGCGCTGAGTTCCAGGCCTGCGTGGTCGGTTGCAATATGGACGCGCATGTTAGGTCCGTTCACTTTGATCGAGGGAAGAAGAAATGCATGTCCAGCGTAGCTTTTTGGACGGCCTGGCTGACAAATCCGGGGCATCCGGCCGTAAACGCTAACCCGGCGCCTGTATATGCCGATAACACCAATAGGATTGTCCCGCCCCCGGCGGATCTACCGATCCCTAGCAACGGGCGCTGCTTGCTGCGCCCCAGGTCTCGCCCGCTCCACAAGGATTCCCATTGAAAAGTGCAAAACTGGCGCTATTGGCCCTGCTCGCTACCGCATTGACGGCAGGCGGGCTGCCCGCCCAGAGTTATGGTGATCTGGCTCCCGCGCCTTCCGCCACCCCGACGCCCGCCACCAGCCCGTCGCAGGTTGCTCTGACGCCCGGTGTCGAACTGCCGGCAGATCCGGCCCCCGAAGAGTCGCCGGTACCGGCGGAGGTACCGCCGCTGACTGCGCCGGAGGCCGTGGAGAGCGAACCTGCCGAGCCGGAGCCGGCCGCAACGGAACCTGCAGAGCCGGACGCGGAGCACACTGAAGCGGAAGAAGATGAGCAGGGCTTTGATCCGGTAGTGGGCGGCGGCTTCCCCGTGCCGGGCCCCAACACGCCGATGGTGACGGAGCCAGACGGAACAGTACGTTCAGCTGTTGAGACGGACATTTCCGCGATGCATGACCACGATCATGGCCAGGCGCAGAGCTTCAGCACCAGGGACGGCGGCGCCAGCACCATGGGCGCGGCGGCACGAAGCGGAACCATCCAGGTGACCCTCGTCTACGCCACCTTGAAGGACGACCGCCGCGGGGTAAACCAAACCGCCGCCAAAAACTCCATCACGGCGGCCAACAGCTACTGGCGTGCAATGTCGAACAACCGCCTGGGTATGACTATTGCCAGTACCCGGACACTGGCGAGCACCGCATCCTCCTGGCAGGACTACGCCGCCATGATGAACACCATCAAGAAGGACCTTGGCTGGCGGGACAGTGCCTATAAGGCGCTGGTGGTCTACGTTCCGGCAAGTGATCTCAACAGCGGGGGCTACGGCGGCATCCTGGGCGGCGGATGGACCACCGGCGGAACGGGCGGCAGCGTCCTTATGCCGGCCCCGTCCAGCTTCTCCAATAACGTGGTTACCCACGAATTCGGCCACGTACTGGGTTTGCTGCACGCCAACAGCCTCAAATGCAACAACGGCCGTGCAGATGTCGGGGTGAATGCCCAGGGACGCTGGTCCGATGGCTCCTGCACGTCCCGCGAGTACGGCGATACCTCGGACCTCATGGGTTACGCCCAATACAACTCACCGGCCATCAACTCCTTCTTCTGGGATGCAGGAGGGTTCGGCCGCGGCAACGAGGTGCTCAACGCAGGGACACCTGACCGGACCAAGAGCTACACCCTCCGCGCCTGGGCAGGATCGGCCGCAAACCGGGCCGTGAAATTCAGGGACACGTCGGGTGAAACCTATTACCTGGAACTAAGGCTTCCCGTGGGACGCGATGCCGCCACCGCGGTAGGGGGTAACCGCGGCGTCAAAATCGTCAAAGCGGACCTCGCCAACGACTGGGCCGTCAACTCACTCGTTGTCGGCCCCAACACCCGTGACTTCGTCGGCTACACCAACGCAAACAGCACGTGGCAGGCAGGCCAGACATTCACCACCCATGCCGGGACTAAGGTACGCGTGGAGTGGATCAGCGGTGATGCCGCCAGCATCACGATCAGCCCCAAGTACCCCCTCGACTGGTCCAAGAAGGTCTTCTCTCCCGGCGACTTCAACGGCGACCGGAAAGCCGACCTCCTCACCCGCCGCACCGACGGAACCCTCTGGTTCTCCGCCGGACGCGGAAACGGTACCTTCGGCACACCCGTCCGAATCGGCAGCGGCTGGGAAATCTTCAACGAGTTCATACCCGTCGGAGACACCGACGGCGACGGCCGGAACGACATATTTGCCCGCCATGTGGACGGAAGCCTGTGGCGGTACTCGGGAACCGGGGCCGTCGGATCCGGAAACGAAGGCTACAAGGCCGGCGTAAAAATCGGCAATGGCGGATGGGAAGCCTTCAATGCGTTCGCCGCTACCGGCGACGCTGACGGAGACGGCCGCAATGATTTCCTGGCCCGCACGCCCAACGGCACCGTTTCCCTCTACTCCGGCACCGGGAACGGTCAGCACGGACGTTCCCGCGTTGTTGCCACTGGCTGGCAGAAATACAACGCCATGGTCGGAGTCAGGGACTTCAACGGCGACGGACGGGTCGACGTGGTTACCCGCACTTCCGACGGAAACCTGCAGATTATGCGCGGCACCGGCCGGGGCGATTTCATCGCAGGTCCCAACATCGGGTCGTATTGGAACATGTATGCCACCCTCCTGGGCGGAGCCGACTTCAATTCCGACGGCAAGCCGGATCTCTATGGCTACCAGTCCAACGGCAAGCTGGTGTTCTACGCAGGCACCGGGCGCATCTCCGAGGGTTATGTCGCGGCCACCTCCACACGCGGGCTGGCCCCGGGAGCCGCAGCAAAGCTCATCAACGCCGGAGACTTCAACGGTGACGGCGTGGACGATCTGCTCTCCATGAATGCGTCCGGCAAGTTGCTCCTCCACCCGGGCAACGGAACCACCTCGGGGGCCTACCGCACGGCAACCGGCATCGGTGTGGGCTGGAACATCTATTCCGACGTGATTGCCGCGGACTTCAACCGCGACGGCAAGCCGGACCTCGTTGGCCGTGCCCATGATGGAACCCTCTGGTTCTATGCGGGTACCGGGAAGGTTAATTCCAAGGATGAGGGTTACAAACCCCGCGAACGAATAGGGTCCGGCTGGAACATCTTCTCCGAGACCATCGCCGCAGGGGACCTTAATTCCGACGGCATTCCGGACATACTTGCCCGCCATTCCAACGGAACCCTGTGGCTGTACACGGGCAGCGGCACCATGGGTAACGGCCGGGAGGGCTACCGGGCCGGCAAACAGATCGGCAACGGCGGCTGGGATGCCTTTGCCTCCCTGACAGCGGCCGGCGACTATGACCGCAACGGCACCAGCGACATTCTTGCCCGTTATCCCGACGGCAGCCTGTTCCTTTACCGGGGCGCCGGCAACGGCACACTCCGCAGCGGGGAGCCGGTGGGCAGTGGATGGAATATCTTCACCTCGCTGACGGGCCCTGGCAATCCTTCCGTGGCATCACGTTATGGATTTACGGCGCTCATGAGAGACGGCAGTTCGCGGTTCTACAAGAGCACCGGAATGGCAGATGAAGGCTACCGGGCAGGTACTGCGGCCGGAACACTATAAGCAATCGGCCGTCGGGCACTTGGCAGGGTGCTTAGCAATGAGAGAATGTTGCAGAAGATCACCAGCGTCCGGTGTCTCCCGCATAACCACGGGATATTTCCGGTCTCCTTTTCCGTCTGAAAGGCCTTACCTTGCCAGGTATGAATCTCACGCGCTCTGAAGCCCGTGAACGTGCAGAACTCCTCGACGTCGAGTCGTATGACGTCAATCTCGACCTCACGCGGGGGGATTCGGTGTTCGGCAGTACTACCGTTGTCCGGTTTGCCGCCCGGCCCGGTGCCTCGACGTTTATCGACGCGGTCACCGACACCGTTCACCGGATCACCCTCAACGGGGTGGCGCTTGATCCTGCCGAGGTGTCCGACGGCGTGCGCATCTCACTGCCGAACCTTGCCGAGTCCAATGAGCTCGTAGTGGAGGCCGATGCACGCTACATGAACACCGGTGAGGGCCTGCACCGCTTCGTGGACCCCGTGGACAACGAGGTCTACCTTTACTCACAGTTCGAGGTCCCGGATTCCCGGCGGATGTTCGCCGTCTTCGAACAGCCTGACCTGAAGGCCACCTTCCGCTTCACCGTCACCGCGCCGTCGCACTGGGATGTCATCTCCAACTCCCCCACGCCGGAGCCCCTGCCCGCCGGGGACCTCACCGAGACCAGCCCCCGCTCGACCTGGTCCTTTGAGCCCACTCCGCGGATCTCCTCCTACATCACCGCGCTGATTGCCGGACCGTACCAGTCCGTGCGCAGCGAGCTCACCAGCTCGGACGGCCGCGTTATTCCGCTGGGTGTCTTCGCCCGCCGTTCGCTGATGCAGTACCTGGACGCGGAAAACATCTTCGAACTGACCCGCCAGGGCTTCGCGTTCTACGAAGAGCAGTTCGGCACGCCGTACCCGTTCGAGAAGTACGACCAGCTGTTCGTTCCGGAGTTCAACGCCGGCGCGATGGAAAATGCCGGCGCCGTCACGTTCCTGGAGAGCTACGTCTTCCGCTCCCGCGTCACCGACGCCACGGTGGAGCGCCGCGCTGTGACCATCCTGCACGAACTGGCGCATATGTGGTTCGGTGACCTGGTCACCATGCGCTGGTGGAACGACCTGTGGCTGAACGAGTCCTTTGCCGAGTTCATGTCCACGCTCGCCGCCGCCGAAGCCACCGAGTTCAAGCAGGCGTGGACCACGTTCGCATCGCTGGAGAAGGCCTGGGCCTACCGCCAGGACCAGCTGCCCACCACACATCCCATCGTCGCCGAGATCCGGGATCTGGACGACGTACAGGTGAACTTTGACGGGATCACCTATGCCAAGGGTGCCTCGGTGCTCAAGCAGCTGGTGGCCTGGGTCGGGCAGGATAAGTTCATGGCCGGGGTGCGCGAGTACTTCGGCAAGCATGCCTGGGGAAACACGGAGCTTTCCGACCTGCTCTCGGAGCTGGAAACGGCCAGCGGTCGGGACCTGAAGGACTGGTCCGCCAAGTGGCTGGAAACCGCCGGAGTGAACACCCTCCGCCCCGAGTTCGAAACGGACGGGGACGGGAACATCACCTCCTTCGCGGTGTTGCAGACCGCAATCGAGGACTACCCCACCCTGCGCCCGCACCGCCTGGCCATCGGCTTCTACAACCCGGATGACGAGGGCAGGCTGCAGCGTACCCACCGTGTGGAGCTCGACGTCGACGGCGAACGCACCGAAGTGCCCGAACTTGCCGGCCAGCCGCGCCCGGCGCTGCTGCTGCTCAACGACGACGATCTCGCCTATGCGAAGATCCGGCTCGACGACGTCTCGCAGCACACCGCCACGCGGGCACTGCGCAACATCGCCGACTCCCTGCCCCGGACCCTGGTCTGGGCGGCAGCCTGGGATGCTGCCCGCGACGCCGAAATTCCGGCGCGCAACTACGTGGAACTCGTGCTGCAGAACATCGCCTCGGAATCCGATTCCACCGTGGTGCAGGTCCTCCTGCGCCAGCTGGCCACCACCCTGGCCTTCTACGTGAAGCCCGAGGACCGGGAGCCCATGACCGTGGCGGCCGCCGAAAGCCTCTGGGAACTCGCGGCTGCTGCGGCACCCGGCTCGGATTCGCAGCTGCAGTTCGTGAAGGCCTTCGCGTCGCATGCCTCCTCCGATGAGCACCTGGATACCCTGGCGGACCTCTTCGCCGGCAACCGTTCGCTCGAAGGCCTCTCCATTGACGCGGACCTGCGGTGGGAGCTGCTCACCGGCCTTGTTGCCGGCGGCCGGCTGGGCGAGGCGGAGATTGCCGCCGAACTCGAGCGTGACGCAACGGCCACCGGCGCCCTGGCTGCGGCCATGGCCCGGGCTGCCATTCCCACGGCCGAGGCCAAGGCAGCCGCCTGGGAAGCCATTGTTGAGCGTTCGGATATGCCCAACGCCGCCCAGCGCTCGGCCATCGCCGGCTTCATGCGCGTGCATGACACGGATCTGCTCGAGCCGTACGCCCAGAAGTACTTCGAGGCCATCCGCGACGTCTGGTCCACCCGCACCCACGAGATCGGACAGCAGATCGCCGTCGGCCTCTACCCCACCCGCCTGGCCCGGCAGGACACCGTAGACCGCACCGACGAGTTCCTGGCTGCACTGGGCGAGGATGCGCCTTCGCTGCGGCGGCTCGTGCTGGAAAACCGTGACGGTGTGGTCCGTGCACTGAAGGCCCAGGCAGCGGACCGCTAGCCGTTCCCGCCGCGGTTTCCCTCCCCCGGGCCGGGGCACACGGTACCTTGGAGAACGTGAATCTCTCCGAACACCGTTACGCCCTCGACCTGGAATGGACGGGAAACCGCGGCGACGGCACCTCGACCTACCGCGGCTACGGCCGTGACCACATCATCCGGGCTGCCGGGCTGCCGGACCTGCCCGGCACGGCGGACCCGACCTTCCACGGCGACCGCGACCGGTGGAACCCCGAACAGCTGCTTCTGTCCGCGCTGGCGCAGTGCCACATGCTCTCCTACCTGCACGTCGCTGTCCGCAACGGCATCCGCGTGCTCGCCTACACCGACGCGCCCGAGGGCACGCTGCGGCTGAACCGAGACGGCAGCGGTGAATTCACCTCTGTCGTCCTGCACCCGAGGGTAACCATCGCCGGCGGGGACCGGGAAGCCCTCGAACTGGCGACCGGGCCTTTGCATGCGGACGCTCACCGGCTGTGCTTTATTGCCCGCAGTGTCAATTTCCCGGTTGACCATCTGCCGCAGACCGTGCCGGAGGCCTGACTGCGGTCCGTCGCACCCCGTCGCGGGTAGCCTTAAACGAGATCTTCCCTGCCCGGCAACAAGAAGGATGTTCAGCAACCCGTGCTTTCTGCTTCCGAAATCGACCTTTCCTCCGTGACCGTCGAGGACTTCGACTGGTCCGGCCTGATCCAGGCCGGCCTGATCATTCTTGCCGCCTCCATCGTTTGGTTCCTCGCCCGGTTCCTGATTAACCGGCTGGTTGCCCGGGCCCAGAAAGGCTATTCGCTGTTCAGCGCCTCCAAGCTGAAATGGGCCCAGCCGGTTATGCGCAACCTGGACAAGAAACGCCGCGCCCAGCGGGCCGACACCATCGGTGCCCTGCTCAGCAGTGCCGTCAATGTGTCGATCTGGACCGTGGCCATCATCATGGTGCTGGATGCCATCGGTATTAATATCGCCCCGCTGCTGGCCAGCGTCGGCATTGTCGGTATCGCCCTCGGCTTCGGCGCCCGGGAACTGATCCGCGACGCCCTGGCCGGTTTCTTCATCACCATTGAGGACCAGTACGGCATCGGCGACGTCATTGAAGTGGGAGACACCACCGGCACCGTGCAGTCCGTGGGCATCCGGATCACCCGCATGATCGATGAACGCGGTGTCGTCTGGTACATCCGCAACGGCGAACTCGCGAAGGTCGGCAACCGCTCCCAGGGCAGGTACATCGGTGAACCGCAGGCTGAAGGCGAACCGGCCAAGGCGGACGCCCTCAACGACGGAATGGCCAGCAATGACTGAACCGGCATCCGAAACTCCCGGCAGTCCCTCTCTTCCTCTGCAGCCGCAGGGCTTCTCCCAGCCGCAGTACAACTTCTACGAGGCCGTGGGCGGCCATCCCACCTTTGTCCGGCTGGTGGACGTGTTCTACGCCGGGGTCGCTGAGGATCCGCTGATGCGTCCCATGTATCCCGAAGAGGACCTGGGACCGGCCAAGGAACGCCTGCTGCTGTTCCTGGAACAGTACTGGGGCGGGCCGAAGACCTACGGCGAGCAGCGCGGGCATCCGCGCCTGCGGATGCGGCACATGCCCTTCGTGGTTACCCCCGCGGCGAGGGATGCCTGGCTGCGGCACATGCGGGCCGCCGTCGATTCCCTCGACCTCGCTCCCCTGCACGAAGCGACGCTCTGGGACTATCTGGAGCGGGCCGCCCACAGCATGGTCAATTCCGCCTGACCCTTCGGATCCTTGGTACGGAACCTGCGGCCTGGCACCCGGTTAAAGGGTGCCAGGCCGCAGGCGTCTCACCGGAGGCCCGGTTCCGGGACCGGAGGTCACAGGATGGCCGGGCTGCGCACCAGAACGTGCCCCTGCGGGGTACTCAACCGCAGCCACCGGCCGTTGCTGAACAGGGCCGCATCGGCGCCCGCTTCCGCGGATCCCGGGCCTGCAGAGGGCAGGAACCCCAGGGACAGTGCTGCGAAGGCCGCACCCGCGGGTACGGGGACCTGCGTGTTGCCCATCGGCTGGGCCCATACCCTCGCCCGGGCACTGTGGACCACGGCTCCTCCGGCGCTCTGCGGGAGCATCGCCGCCACTTCGCGGATACCGCGGTGGGCGGACTGCTCGAGCAGGTGGAGCGGAACCCGGCCTGCCGGCTGCCACCCGGACCGCGGAGCGGTGATGCCGGCCCAGGTCTCCCGCACGGTCACCGGCGGCACCGCCAGGGACGTCTCGCTGCCGCCCATCCGTGCCAACCTGTCGGCCACTGCTGCCAGGGCCACGGTGGTGTCCACTGACGCCTCTGCAGCCAGCGGCATGGTCCGAAGTCCCAACACCGTGGGCGTATCTTCGCCCAGGATGCGCGGACCGAGCACGCATACGTACGCAGCCAGCACACTGCCGACCGCCTGCAGCCGGATGGCGCCGTCGTCGGCCGCCCTGGCACGCACGACAAAGTTGCGCAGGTCCGCGGTTACCTGGGGATCGGCCAGCCGTAGTTCAGTCTCCACGTCAGTTCCTCCGCCCAGCGGACACGGGAGTCCTGAAGGGCACGGGCTCCCCCATCCACCCCTGGAGGACCTCTTGCTGGGCATCCGTGAGCGGGACCGGCCTGCCGCCGGCCGAGTCCACCTGCACCATGACCGCCTCGGCGTAGGCGTAGACCGTGCCACCGTCTTCATCGGCCAGCCGGAACCCGTATGTCAGGCTGGTGGAGCCGACGCGGGTCACCCAAACGTCCACCCACACAGGCTCAGGGCGGTGCAGCAGGGGCGCACGGTATTCGATTTCCTGTTTGGCCACATAGGTGGACGTCCGGTCACCGGTCAGGTCCCGGAAACTGCCCGGACTCCCCGCGCCGAGCGGCAGCAGGCCCAGCCGGACGCGTGCTTCTTCCAGGAACTGAATGAACTGAACGTTGTTGATATGGCCGTTGGGATCTTGGTCTCCGTAACGGAGCTGGACAGGAAATCGGTGCATGCCTTCCATCCTCCCAGAGAGTGAGGTTTGCCCTAAAAAGACGGTGTCCGGGATGCCGGGCGCAGGGAAACCTGTTACTGAACGGTAAGTTTGGACTAAGAGTTTTCTGCGGCTGCCAACGTTGACGGTGCCGCCTTCCTGCTAGGAGACAGTTCCAGATGTCCATTGATGAATCCTTCGACCCGACAGCCTCCCTGCTGGAGCTGCTGGACCTAAGCTGGGCCGGCGGCGCGAAGACGGATGAGGATATCTTCGTCGGAGGTTCGCAGCCCGAACCACGCAAGCGGGTGTTCGGCGGTCAGGTCCTTGGCCAGTCGCTGATCGCGGCAGCCCGGACGGTTCCGGAGGACCGGGTCATGCATTCCATGCACGGGTATTTCCTGCGCCCGGGAGACACCGAGGTGCCCATTACCTTCGGTGTGGAGCGGCTGCGTGACGGCCGGTCCTTCTCCGCCAGGCGCAGCCATGCCTATCAGAACGGCAAGCCGATCCTCTCCATGATCACGTCCTTCCAGATCCCGGACTCGGGAGTGGACCACCAGGAGGAAATGCCCTCCGGGATCCCGGAACCTGAATCCCTGCCTACGACGGCGGAGCTGCTGAAGGACTTTGACCACCCGGTGGCCGAGGCTTGGTCGCACCGCCGCCCCATGGACATCCGCCACGTCATGGATCCTGTCTACGTGGGTCCCGGCCGGCAAAAGACCCCGCACAACGCGGTCTGGATGAAGACCTTCAAGCCAATGCCCGACGGCGAAAACCTGCACCGCGCGGCACTGGCCTATGCCAGCGACTACACACTGCTGGAGCCCGTGCTTCGCGGTCACGGGCTGGCCTGGACCACGCCGGGCATGAGCATTGCCAGCCTGGACCACGCCATGTGGTGGCACCGTCCGGTGCGGGTGGATGACTGGCTGCTTTACGTCCAGGAATCCCCCAGTGCTTCGGCCGCCCGCGGCCTGTCCACGGGCAGGATCTTCAACCGCTCCGGCGCCCTGGTGGCCACGGTGGCCCAGGAAGGCATGGTGCGGGTGCCGCAGTAGCACCTCCGCGTCAGCGCTTACAGAGCAGAGAAGCCCGGTTTCCCCTGAGGGAAACCGGGCTTCTTTTCTGCCTGCAGACTTAGTCGCGCGTCAGGCGGCGGTGGGTCACGCGGTGCGGCTTGGCCGCATCGGGTCCGAGACGCTCAATCTTGTTCTGCTCGTAGGACTCGAAGTTGCCCTCGAACCAGTACCAGTTCGCCGGGTCTTCTTCCGTGCCTTCGAAGGCAAGGATGTGGGTGGCCACACGGTCCAGGAACCAGCGGTCGTGCGAGACCACCACGGCGCAGCCGGGGAATTCCAGCAGCGCATTCTCGAGGCTGGACAGGGTTTCCACGTCCAGGTCGTTAGTGGGCTCATCGAGCAGGAGGAGGTTTCCGCCCTGCTTGAGGGTCATGGCCAGGTTCAGGCGGTTGCGCTCACCACCGGAGAGGACACCCGCTTTCTTCTGCTGGTCCGGGCCCTTGAAGCCGAAGGCCGAAACGTAGGCTCGCGAGGGCATTTCCACCTGGCCCACCTGGATGAAGTCCAGGCCGTCGGAAACAACTTCCCAGAGCGACTTCTCCGGATCAATGCCGCCGCGTGACTGGTCAACGTAGGAGATCCGGACGGAGTCGCCGATCTTCAGATCGCCGCCGTCCAGCGGTTCCAGCCCGACGATGGTCTTGAAGAGGGTGGTCTTACCCACGCCGTTCGGACCGATGACGCCGACAATGCCGTTACGCGGCAGGGAGAAGGACAGGCCGTTGATGAGCTGGCGGTCGCCGAAACCCTTCTGCAGGTCCTTGGCTTCGAGCACCAGCGAGCCAAGGCGCGGGCCCGGCGGGATCTGGATTTCTTCGAAATCAAGCTTGCGGGTGCGCTCTGCCTCGGCAGCCATTTCCTCGTAGCGGGCCAGACGGGCCTTGGACTTGGTCTGGCGTCCCTTTGCGTTGGAACGGACCCAGTCGAGTTCATCCGAGAGGCGCTTGGCCAGCTTCTGGTCCTTTTTGCCCTGCACTTCGAGGCGGGCACGCTTCTTCTCCAGGTAAGTGGAGTAGTTGCCTTCGTACGGGTAGAGGTGGCCGCGGTCCACTTCGGCGATCCACTCGGCCACGTGGTCCAGGAAGTACCGGTCGTGGGTCACTGCGAGGACGGCGCCGTGGTACGAGGAGAGGTGCTGTTCCAGCCACAGAACGCTCTCGGCGTCCAGGTGGTTGGTGGGCTCATCGAGGAGCAGCAGGTCCGGCTTCTGCAGCAGCAGCTTGCACAGGGCCACGCGGCGGCGTTCACCACCGGAGAGCACGGTTACGTCCGCGTCCGGCGGCGGGCAGCGCAGGGCGTCCATGGCCTGTTCGAGCTGGGAGTCGATGTCCCATGCGTCGGCGGCGTCAATCGCTTCCTGGAGCTTGCCCATTTCTTCGAGCAGGGAATCGAAGTCCGCATCAGGCTGGGACATCTCTTCGGAGATTTCGTTGAAGCGCTGGATCTTGCCGTAGATCTCGCCCACGCCCTCCTGGACGTTGCCGAGGACCGTCTTCTCCTCGTTCAAGGGCGGCTCCTGGAGCAGGATGCCGACGCTGTAGCCGGCGCTGAGCCGGGCTTCGCCGTTGGAAGGGGTGTCCAGGCCCGCCATGATCTTGAGGATGGTGGACTTACCGGCACCGTTCGGGCCCACCACGCCGATCTTGGCGCCAGGGTAGAAAGACATGCTTACGTCGTCGAGGATTACTTTGTCGCCAACGGCCTTGCGGGCCTTGGTCATCGTGTAGATAAATTCCGCCATATATCCAAGGCTAATGTGTCAGCGCCGATATATACCATTTATGCGGTTGCGGCCGGGATTTCCCCGCCGCGCAGGGCCGGCGAAAGGTGCCGGGCAGGCATTCGTCCCGGCGTGTCGGGCCGGGACATCCCGGGCGTACTGGGCGCATCCCGTCGGCGGCGGCGCGTCCGGTTAGTCTCCGATGAAGCAGCGGCCGCTGGACAGGACCGGCAGAACGGTGACGGTGACTTCCCCGTCCCGGACCTCACCGAAAATGCACTGCGAATCCCGGACAACCGCTGCCTGCATTGCGTCCACCTCAAGCCCGGTGGGGGTTTGGTCCGCCGAGACTTCGACGGCGGCCGGATCGAACCCGGCTGCGGCGAAGGCACCGGCCATCCCGGCGCGGTCCGGGTCAGGGTCCTGGCCCGCGAGTTTCCGCAGCTCTGCGTCCACGGCTCCCACCGCCTCGTCCTCAGCGGCGGCAGGGGCTGAACCCTGCGTCCCGGGAACCGTGGTTTCGGCACCCGAAGCGGGCGCCCCTGGATCCGTGTCCGATGACACGCCGCAGCCGGCAAGGCCGACGGCGAACGCCAGTCCGGTCACAAGGGTGGCGGGGACGGTCCGGGTGGCCTTGCGCAGGAGTCTCACCCCGCGATTGTGCCATGCACACTACGGGCTTCCAAAGGCCGCGCCGGGTGCGGCCACCGTGCTCCCGGGGCGCCGGCAGACGGTCCAGACGAATAGGGCTGCAGCGGCCATCCCTAATAGGGCCCAGCGTTATCCCTAATAGGGCGCTGTCGCGGCCATCCGCGCGGTATCCCCATCGGAGGACCCCGCTTCCTCCCCGCTGTCCGGAAGTTCCCCCGTCAGCGGGTCCGCCAACCGGTCCAGTGCGTCCCCGAGATCCGGGTCTCCGGCGGAACCGTGCTCCGCCTCCCCCGTACCCTTTGCCTGGCCCGTCCCCGCTGTGCCGGCCGCGCCCTCGCCTGTGCCGGAAACGGTACGTCGGAAACTGGCGGTACCCCACATCAGGTCGTGGCCGACGGTATCCGCATCAATGTCTGCGCTTGTGCCGCTGCGTCCGTCCTCGGTGGCCCACTGCCGCAGCCTCAGCCGCCCGGTGACTACCACCCGGTCCCCTTTGTGGATGCTGAAAGCGGCGTTGGTGGCCAGCTGGCGAAACAGGCTTACCGCGTACCAGTTGGTCTGCCCGTCCATCCAGGCGCCCGCATCCCGGTCATATCGGCGTTCGGTGGTGCACATCCGGAAGCTGGCAACGGCCAGCCCGTGATCAGTGGTGTTCTGGCGAAGTTCGGTGGCTACATAGCCCCGGAGCGTAATGGTGTCACTCATCATGTCCTGCCTTCGGCTCGGTGCAGGTGTGCCGCGTTGTCTGAGACAGCGCGTTCCCTGCCGCACGGGTTCCGGCTTATCCACCGGTCTGCCCAGTCTCCGGTACCCCGCCTGTCCGTGGCGGACCTATATCTACGGGTGTGCGTGAAGGGACGCCCGAGCCACCGCTCCCCCGCGCTGTGGAGGAAAAGCCGCTGCCGGGCGTCCCTCCTGCCCGGCTCCCTTCCGTACCCTGCCTTCCGTACCCTGCCTTCCGTACCCTGCCTTCCGTACCCTGCGCTGCCGCCGGGTCATGTGCGCTGCCACTAGGCGTTGCCGTCCCGGACCCGGCCGTGGCCGTCCCGCACCCAGCCGGCAAAGTCCTCAATAGCCCCCGCTGCGAAGCGGCTGCGGATCGAGGCGAAATAGTCAAAAGCATGCTGTGCTCCGGGCAGGCGGCACCAAACCACCGGACGGCTGGAAACCCGTTCCAAGGTCCGGGCGAAGTTTTCTCCGTGACGGATAGGCACAATCGTGTCGCTGTCTCCGTGAAGGATGAAAAACGGCGGAGCTTCGGGTGTGATGTGGGCCATCGGGGTGCTCCAAGGCGTGGCGTCCAGGACCTTGCCGTAATAGCCGTACTGGACCACGGCAGCATCCACCGACGTATCGGCACCCTCAAAGCCGGGCTGCAGGTTCGGCCGGTTGGGCGTCAGCGCACAGAACGCGGCAAGGAAAGCGCCGGCAGAGTTTCCCGCCACGATGACCGGACCCGCACCGCCTCCATGTTCCGGTCCTGCACTGCGTGCCCAGGCGACCACCCGCTTGGCGTCCACAACATAGTCGGGGAAACGGGCGGCAGGAACCAAACGGTAATTCGCACTGACGCAGGTCCAACCCCGGGCGGCCAGACGGTACAGCAGATACAGTGACTCCCGGTTTTTACCTCCGGAGGAAAACCGTCCGCCGTGAAAATGGATAAACACCCCTCCGGCGGCCGGTTGGCGGCGCGGCAGGTACAGGTCCAGGGTGTGGCGGCAGTCGGGACCGTAGTGAAGGTTGCTGATGCGCTTTACGTCCCTGCGGCGGCGTTGAAGGGGCAGGAAAAAGCCGGCAGGAACCGCTCCGTATCCCCTCCCTGCCGGGCGCCGGGTTCCGGCACCCCGGGAACGTCCGGGAAGCCTCTGCCCGAGGGCCAGGAAAGGAGCCGCCCGGTTTCGAACCGCCCGTGCGGCCACCAACAGCAGTCCAACAGCGACGAGGGACATACCGGCCAGACCGGCGGCACCGGCCGGACCGGATAGCCGGCCTTCCGCCACTGCGAGCGCCGTCGCGGACACGGCCACCACGAGCGGGAAAACGGGTGCTTCGTTGAAGCTCATTCCGATCAGAAAAACCGGGACTCTGAGAGGCAAGCGAAGCCGTCCGGAGGGTTCCGTGACGGTACTGCCGGACGGCCACAGTGCGCAGACGGTGCCCGTTGCAAGTAACAGGACAGTTATGAGGTAGCCGGCAGGCACTGCGGCTCCTTGGGAGAACGGGGCTGGAGAGCCCGAGCCTACGCCGCGGCACGGTGTTGCGGCAGGGGAACCGCCACAGGCGGAGACCGCTGCGGCGGCATATCCAGGAAGTGCCCCCGGCGCGACTCGAACGCGCAACCTACGGATTAGAAGGCCGTTGCTCTATCCATTGAGCTACGGGGGCAACCAGTTGATGATACTACGGACCCCGCTCGCCACAGTTCAGCCCGGCACCGTGGCAACCGGTCCGCCGCTGTCCGTTGGCAACCCGCCGGACAGCCCGATTCCAGCGGTGCAAAAAAAGTTTTCATGATTTTGCATCCAAACCCCGGACCGCCGAAGTAGTAGGGGTGTAAGTCAAAAAACCCGTACCGGTGGGTGCGGCAACTGAAGGAGCACAGACCATGCGTAAGACCGCTTCCGCCTTCGCGGCCCTCGGAGTAGGCGCCGCCGCAGTTCTCTCGGCCATGCCGGCATCGGCCGCCGACACCGATATGGCAAAGCTGTCGGTGCTGCACGGTGTCCCGGACACCCCCGTTGATGTCTACGTCAATGGCACTCTCACGCTGGATGACTTCATGCCCGGTGAACTTGCCGGGCCGCTGGACCTTCCGGGCGGCAACTACCAGCTGGCCATTACCGCAGCTGATGCCGCGGACGCTTCCGCACCCATCATCGGCCCGATCTCCGCTGATCTGGCAGCCGGCGGAAATTACACCGCTACCGCCAACCTGGACGCCTCCGGCAAGCCCACGGCCAATCTCTTCACCAACGACACCTCCCCCATCGAAGCCGGCAAGGCACGCCTGACCGTCCGGCACGTGGCAGCTGCTCCCGCCGTGGACGTCCTGGCCAACGGCTCCCCGGTGATCGAAGGACTGACCAATCCGAATGAAAAGATGCTGATGGTGGATCCCGGCACCATTTCTGCATCCGTTGCCGCGGCCGGTACCACGGAGCCGGTGATCGGCCCGGCCGATCTGGCCCTCATGGAGGGAACCAACACCGTCGTGTACGCGTGGGGCTCCCTTGAGGCCGGAAACCTTGCCCTTGCCACCCAGACCATTGAGGGCATGCACTCCAACCCGGCAGCTGTTCCGGGCGCACTGGAGCAGGTGGGACAGCAGTCCGACCAGCAGGGCATGATCGCAGCCGCCGCCACCGGTTCGGCCGCCGTCCTTGCCCTGGGAGCGTTCATGCTTCGCCGCCGTTCCGCATCCGCCGCCTCCGCTGAGAGCCGGTCCGCGGATAACCGCAGCTAGCAGTTCGCCACCCCTGATCCCCCGGGGCTGCAGCGCGTTCCCGCCCCTTTGAACGCTGCAGCCCCGGGGTCACCCCGTCCCGGAGGTCCCGCACCATGTCCGTCAAACCGTTCCGCAGGTTCACCGCGGCAGTATGTCTCTCCGCTGCAGCAGCCCTGGGGACAGCCGCCTGCGGTGGAAGCGCCATGCAGCCCGGGCAGGCCCCCGAGTCCATGTCCGCGACGGCGACTCAGCAGGCTCAGGCTGCGCCAACGCCCGGCGCGGCATCGCCCGGCGCGGCCGCTCCGTCAACGCCTGTACCGGTTGCACCGGCGACACAGGAACCAATGGAATCGGTTCCCGATCCGGTGCGTGTGAGCGTGGAGGGCACGGGGATTGACCTGGAAGTCATCCCGGTTGGGCAGGAGGAGAACGGTGCAATGGCCCTGCCCGATAATCACTACCAGGCAGGGTGGTACCGGTATGGGCCGGCCCCCGGATCCTCCCGCGGCTCCGCCGTCCTTGCGGCCCACATCGATTCACGGACCGAACAGTTGCCTATCGCTGATCTCGACGAGGTGCCCGCAGGAACGCCGCTGACTGTTACCCGCAGCGACGGATCAGTGCAGCGCTACACCACGGAAAAAGTGGAGAACATCCCGAAGGCGTCCCTCGGCGAGTTCGATCTGTTCAACCGTGAGGGAGAACCCCGTTTGAAGCTGGTCACCTGCGGCGGCGAATGGCTCGATTCCGTGGGCGACTACGAAGATAACGTTGTACTGACCGCGGTTCCCGTACCATAGTGTCATTCCCAGACAGCTGCCGGGTTCCTGAGGCAGCCGTTCCTGAGTATGGCAGGAGTACGGCACTGATATCACCGGGCGGAAGTAGTCACCCTGATACCGCGATGGACCATGCCTTTGCTGCGGGGGACGAGGAAGCGCTGGCCGAGGCCTACCGCCGGTTTTCTCCGCTGATACGTTCCCTCGCCCAGCGGAAGCTGTTCGACGGCGCTGCCGCCGACGACGCCGTCCAGGAAGTGTTCATCCGCGCCTGGAAGTACCGCGAAAGCTACGCACCCGATAAATCCACGCTCGCCGCCTGGCTGGTCGGAATCACCAGGAACGTCGCTGCAGGCATGGCGACGTCCGCCGTACGTACCCCTGAAACGCTGGTGGACAGCCCGGTCCAGCCGGAGACCCGTGCCGGCCAAACCGGCGGCACTCCGGACCCTGACCATGTTGCGGACCGCGTAGTGCTTGATGCGGAGCTGGATCGCCTGGGCGAACCCCAGGGTTCCATCCTGCGTCTTGCCTTCCACGAAGACCTCACACATCAACAGATTTCGGAGACACTGAAGCTACCGTTGGGCACTGTCAAAAGCCACATCCGAAGAAGCCTGGTTCAGCTACGCGAGCGATTGGAGGTCAGCGATGCAGCATCTGCCATCTGAGACGCTGGCCCTGAACGCCCTGGGCGAGGCCAGTCCTGAGGAAAGCGCCCACCTTGAGCAGTGTGCTCAATGCTCCGCCGAGGTGGCCGCCATGCAGCGTGTGGTTTCTGCCGGGCGCAGCCCCTCCGGGCCGGACGTATTGCCTCGCCCGCCGTCCTCGGTCTGGGAAGGGATCCATTCAGCCCTGGGCCTGAGTGACGCCGTGCGTGCGGACCCGTTTGAATCCGGGCCCGGGCGTTTCGATACCGCTACCGGTGTCCGGGCCGCACAGGACGGTGAATCCGAGGATGTGCCTGCTCCCCCGACGGAGACGGAACGCCCGGATGCATCCGGCCCTGCCGCAGCCCCGGCCCCGGTTCCGCTGAACACCTTCCGGGACCGCCGCAACCGGCGCCGCGCGCGTTTGCCGCAGATCCTGGGCGCAGCGGCAGCGGCTGTGGTGCTTGCTGCCGCCGGAACCTGGGGCATCTCCCGGATTCTTGCGGACCGCTCGGAGGTGGTTGCCGCCGTGGACCTGGCACCCCTGCCCTCCTACGCGGACACGGGCCGGGCGGAAGTGGACCAGCGGCCGGACGGCGCACGCGAACTGGTGGTCACTGCCAGCGGAGCCGATGCGCAGGGTTTCCGTGAGGTCTGGCTCATTGCGCCGGACATCACCCGCATGGTCAGCCTGGGCACAATGGAGGGCACCGAGGGAAGATTCACCATCCCGGCTAACCTTGACCTCGATGAGTATCCAATTGTTGATATTTCCGACGAACCGTTCGACGGCGACCCCACGCACTCGGGCGACTCGATCCTCCGGGGCGTGCTCGAGCTTTAGCCCGGCCGGCCCCTTGCTGATGCAGGGAACCGCGGAACATGGCTGAACCGGTGGAGTCATTGACCGGCGTCGGTGCCGAATGGTGGTCCAGGGTGCTGGCCGGATTCAGCCGGGTTCCTGCCGTGGAACCGGATCCTGCCGTGCTGCTCGCCGTAGCCGCCGCGGCGGCGCTGCTGAGCATTCCGCGGGCAACCTGGCGCTGGTTCGGGTTGTTCGTCACCTTCGTACACGAACTCGGGCATGCCTTTGCCGCCCTGATGACCGGACAGATGGTCAAGGGAATCCGGCTCCGCTTTGACCATTCCGGTGAGATGCTCTCGCTCGGCCGCGGCGGGTTCCCTGCCGCCTGGGCCGGTTTCTGGGGTTACCCGGTGCCGGCGGTCGTGGGGGCGGCGCTGATCCTGGCGGCATTCAACGGCTGGGCCGGTACCGCCCTGTCCGCCGGGGCACTGGTCCTGCTGGCAGCCCTGCTGTTTATCCGCAACGGCCAGGGTTTCCTCATCGCCATTGGCTGTGCGGGGGTCTCGGTACTGCTGGTCTGGTTCGCTGCCCCCGAAGTGGCGGGATATGTTGCCATGTGCGTTGGCACTGCCCTGCTGGTGGGTGCGGTGCGGGACTGGCTCAACGTCCTGGCCGTGCACACAAAGCGGCGCCGGAACCTGGAAAGTTCCGACGCCTACATCCTCTACCGGCGCACCGGGGTCCCTTCCGCCGTCTGGCTCGCGGGCTTCGCGCTGGTGATTGCAGTATCCCTGGCCGCCGTCATCATGGCCGCTGTTGCAGGCTATCCGGCTCTCTGAACCGGTCCGCCGCGCCTAAGGCAGCCGGGCCGCGGAGGGAAGGCTCAGCCCTGCGGCGGGAACGTCACGCGCAGCTCCAGCCTGTGCTGCCCGTCCTCTTCCTGGGTGTAGATCGCCTTGCCGGAAATCCCGGCCAGGTCATCCGTACCGGAGCCGGGAATGATGTGGCCCGAGCTTGCGGTGGCCGTTCCTTCGGCAAGGCCCCAGTGCTGGATGACCATGGTTCCCGTGCGGCCGGCGACGGTGCCGGCGAAAACCTCGGACCCCACATAGCCGGCGCCCACGGAGTTCCCGGCCATGATGAGATCAGCGACGCTGGTCCCCGTGATGTCGCCTTCAAAGATCTTCACTGCCCGAACAGTGGAGAGTTCGCTGTTGGTGCCCTCCACCTGGTAGGGAGTCGGTTCCCACTCCGAGACGTCAAAATCGGCCACGATCACTTCTTCAGTTAGGTCGGTCATAACACCAGTATCCCGTGTCCGGCCGCGGATTGCATGCCGGACGGTGCGCGCCGGTAGCCTTATCGCTGTGCCCGGACGCGGCACGGCTTAGGTTTCAACGAAGGAGCACCACCCTCGCATGTCCCGGAATCCGGCTTCCCTACAGCGGCGGCTCCTCCGCCCGGCAACCCTCTGGACCGTCTTTGCGGTGGTGCATGCCGGATTCCTGGCGGCCCTCTCGTCGCGGATCCTGAACGGAGATGTCCTCAGTGACGTGTCCTTCTACCGCCAGTGGGCGTTCGACGGCCTCCGGGACGGCTACTGGGTGGGGATCGACGCCGGTTGGGTGTACCCCATCGGCGCGCTGGCACCGATGGTGCTTGCTGCTGCCTTCGGACACTCGGCCTACATGTTCACCTGGTTCCTCCTGTTCACCGGGCTCAATGCCGCCGGCGTCGCCGTGCTCAGCCGCAGGGCCGGCACCCGGGGAACCCTCGCGGCCTACTGGTGGCTCGCGGTCACGGCCCTGCTGGGCCCGGTGGCCGTGGGCCGGGTGGACGGGCTGACCGCCCCACTGGTGATCATGGGGCTGCTGTTCCTGGCCACCCGCCCCGTGCTGGCCTCGGCACTGCTGGCCGTGGCGACGTGGATCAAGGTCTGGCCTGCCGCCGTCATCCTTGCGGTACTTGTGGCGTGGAAGAAGCGGCTGATCCTGCTGGCCACCGGCGCTGCCGTGTCGGCCGTCATTGCAGTGGTCGTCGCCTTCTCGGGCGGTATCCGCCACCTGCTCAGCTTCTTCGGGGAACAGGGGGCCCGCGGTATGCAAATGGAGGCCCCCTTTACGACGCCGGGACTCTGGCAGGCGATCACCGGCACCTCAGACGCGTACATCTTCGAGGACAAAGTCATCAATACCCGCGAGGTCCGCGGCGCCCTGGGCGAGCCGGTGGCAGCGCTGATGACACCCCTGCTGGCGCTGGCCGCCCTCGCCGTCGCACTGCTCCTGATCTGGGCACTGCGCCGCGGCGCCGACTCCCGGGCACTGCTGATTGCCGGCTCGCTCGCCCTGGTCAGCGCCTTCATCGTCTTCAATAAGGTGGGATCGCCGCAGTTCATGCTGTGGCTGGGTGCCGTGACCGCCGTCGGGCTGGCGTGGGAAGGACGGGCGTGGAAGGTCCCCGGCATCCTGATGGCGGCCATCGCCGCGCTGACCACCCTCGTCTACCCGATGTTCTACTCCGCGCTGTACGACGACCTGAACATCGGCGTCGCACTGCTGCTGACGCTGCGGAACATCCTGCTGCTGGTCCTCTTCGGCTGGTCACTGGCCCGGGTTATCCGGCTGACCCGCGACGGCGGGAAGCGGCCTAGTGCCGCAGTTCCCCCGGTGCAGGCGCCGTGAGCTTCTTGCGGAACAGGACCTTTGTCTTCGGATCCACAAAGATCAGGTAGAGGGCGAAGCCGAGGGCGGTCACCGCGGCAATCTGCCGGGCCGCAGTCAGGCTGAACTCGAAGTAGGGCCAGATGTCGAGCTGGTCGCTGATGGCGTAGACCATAAAGAAGGAGACCAGCAGGTAGAGGGTCTTGGCCTGCCAGTCATCGCGCAGCCCTGTCACGGCGAACAGCGGAATAAGCCAGACCACATACCAGGACTGGATCATGGGTGCGAGCATCACGATGGCCGCGAAGGCCAGGGCCAGACGCCGGATCAGGCGGCTGTATTCGCCCACGAACATCTGCCACAGCACAATCCCCACGGATGCCAGCCGGCCGATCGTGTGAACGATGTCCGCCAGGGTCCAGCCGGGCAGTCCCAGGGCGTTGCCCAAGGTGGCCACGAGCATTCCCGCAAAGCCCACCGGGGCGTACCAGATCCAGACACTGCCCGGGGTGCTTAGCGCCCCGACCCAGCCGAAGCCGAATCCGTTGATGAGGCCCATGATCCACAGCAAGCCCAGGGAGATGCCCGCAGTCATGGACCAGTAGCCGAACTTCCGGGGCCAGGAGGCGTTTTTGCCGGCCCAAAGCAGTCCGATAAACGGCAGGAAGATGACGGTGATCGGCTTGATGCCGATCGACAGTGTCACCAGCAGGATGCCGGGCAGGACCCGCTTTGTCGCGGCCAGGTACAGGCCGGCCAGCGCCAGGCCGATCATCAGCGCGTCATTGTGGATGCTGGCAATGAAGTTGGTGAGGAACAGCGGGTTTGCGGCCGTCAGCCACAGGGCACGGTTGGGATTGATGCCATGCAGCTCGGCCAGTTTCGGCACAAAGTAAATGCACATCGCCACACCGATAACGGCGATCAGCCGGAACAGCAGGATGGAGAATTCAGGCTGCCCGCCGGTAATCCGGACCACCAGCTCCTCGAGCCAGAGGAAGACCGGCCCGTACGGCGTGGGGCTCTGGGCCCACAGATCGTCGGCGCCGATCTGCAGATAGTTCGAAATCTGCGAATAGCCGTCCTTGTACGGATTTAGCCCGCTGACCATCACCAGGCCCTGGGCAATGTAGGCAAAGACGTCGCGGCTGAACAACGGCAGCGTAAAGCACATGGGGGCGGACCAGGCGATAATCGCCCGCATCACCACCGGGCGTGACTCGGGGCCCCACCCCTTCATCCGCTGGCCAAGACGGAGCCATGACCGGACCAGCAGCATGCCGCCCGTGGCCAGCAGCAACACCGACACGACCGCACCCAACGGCTGATCAAAACGCATCCAGATAATGATCGGGTTGCTGCGCAGATTGAAGGACGCCAGGGAGAGCCACCCAACGCCGAAGGAGCCGACCAGCATCATGAGGGAACCAATGAACCCCTGGATGATCGCAATGTTGGGGCGGTCGGCCTTCGCTGTCTCCGGGCCAGGAGACGAAGGCTCGGTCGCGGGGACCTGGGCGGTCATCTACATGGTTCCAATCTCTGGGGGATCTCTGGTTCTGCGGGCCCCGGGCAGTTACATTCCTGCACCGTTCCGGCACCGGTTCTGAACACGGGCACAAGAATGCCCGGGCACCGTCAATACGCTGATATTAGCACCGCCGCCCCTCCCCTCCCGGGCCGAATGCGACGCGGCCGCACTCAATCCTGTGAGCCGCGGCACGGGCGCATAGACTGAAGGCCCAGACGTGACTAATGAGGCAAGGCGGTATTGGCTGTGGGGCGCCACCGGGCAGAACCTGTAGGAAAACCTTTTTCAAAATCATCGGAGAAGAAGGCAAAATCTCCGGACAAAAAGGTAAGTACGTCCGGGCCGGACAAGGCCCGCCGAACACCCCGACGCGCATCCGCGCGCACCTCCTTCTCCGCCCGCAACTCCGAACTCATCCTCTGGGGCGCTTTCCTCGCGGCAGTGGGTGCCGGTGCCATGGTCTGGGTCCAGGTGCCGCCCGGTATCGTAGCCACGGTTTCCGGGTTGCTGCTGTTCGCTTTCGGGATCGCCTGGCAGTTCAGCTCCGCACAGGACCGCTCCCCCGCCGCACAGCCCGGACTGGCAGCACGCGGTGTGACAGCGGCGGAATCACCACAGTCCGCGCCGACACAGTCCGCTTCAGCAGCACCCGGTTCAGCAGCGCCCGACTCAGCAGCGCCCGAACCGGCGGCCCCGAAACCCTCAACGGCGACCCGCCCCGCCGCAACAGCTCCCGCCGCAACGGCATCGGCTGCAGCGCCGATTATTCTGCCCGCGGATGCAGCAATTCCTGTACCGAACGCCCCCGTACCGGATCTTTCGACGCGCGTACCCGGCACCCGGCGCCATGCCCGCATTGGTGCCGTTGCGGTTCCCCCGCCCTCGCCCGGGCCGGTCCGTATGGGCGCCGGGATGGCCGCAGCGCAGGGACGGCGTGCCGCCGCGGCACCGGTTTTCCACGAGATGCCGGCCGAGCCGAGCCGCTGGACGCGGACCTTCGGCCCTCCCGAAACCGGGCAGATCCCGCTGCAGCCCTACCTGACGGGTACTCCGGCCTCCTTCACCACCGCAGATGCGGAGCTTCCGGACAGGCGCCAGCGCAGCCATTCAAGCCTGTAGCGGCTCCTTCCTGGGGCGCGCGGACGCGGTACATTGGAATTGTGCCGATAACTAATGAACGTATGGTCTGGATCGATTGCGAAATGACCGGTCTGGACATTAAAAACGATGCCCTGATCGAAGTGGCCGTCCTGGTCACGGACTCCGAACTGAACATCCTCGGTGACGGTGTGGACGTGGTGATCAAACCCGATGAAGCCGCGCTGTCCCAGATGGGTGATTTTGTGCGCCAGATGCACACCACCTCCAAGCTGCTGGACGAACTCCCGAACGGCATCACGATGGCCGAGGCCGAGGCCGCCGTCATCGAATACATCACCAAATGGGTCCCCGAGCCGAAGAAGGCACAGCTGGCCGGCAACTCCGTCGGTACTGACAAGATGTTCCTGGCCCGCGACATGCCGGAGGTCATCGACTATCTGCACTACCGGATCATCGATGTGTCCACCATCAAGGAACTGGCCCGCCGCTGGTACCCGCGCGCCTACTTCCAGGCGCCGGCCAAGAACGGCGGCCACCGTGCCCTCGGTGATATCCGGGATTCCATCAATGAGCTGCGCTACTACCGCGAGGCCGTTTTCGTCCCCGCGCCGGGGCCGGATTCCGCCACCGCCAAGAAGATCGCCGCGGGAATTGAAAGTTAGCTCCATCACAAAAACGGTGTTTGGTGCCGGTTGTGTCAGAAGCACTCAAAAAACCGTGTAAGCTTGATTCCGCTGCCTCAGATAAATGAGTCCGCAAGACCACTCGCCTGGACTTCGCGGATGAACGTTTGAGGCACATGGTGGGTATAGCTCAGTTGGCAGAGCGCCTGGTTGTGGTCCAGGAGGTCGCGGGTTCAACCCCCGTTACTCACCCCAATGGGGCTGGCGGTTACAGCTTCGAAAGGCCGCCTCGGATGATTCCGGGGCGGCCTTTGCTGTTTGTGTTTCACTGTTAGCGGCAGGTTCGCGCAACGCAGCCGGAGGGCCCCGGCCCCAGCTGCCAGAACCTTCAGCACCGTCAGCACCGTCAGAACCACACGCCGATGCGTGGCTTATCAATGAGGAGGCTCCGCCGTGGAGCGCAGACTGTTCGAAGAGGACCATGAGCTGTTCCGGGACGTCGTCCGGGAATTCGATGCCCGCGAGGTTGCCGCCGGCTATGCCGAATGGGATGCGGCGCACATGATGCCCCGCCGTTTGTGGAAGGCAGCCGGCGAGCAGGGCCTGCTGGGTCTGGCGGTTCCCGAGGAGTTCGGCGGAGCCGGAATGCCGGACTACCGTTTCCGCGCCGTGATGGACGAGGAATTTGCCCGCTCCAACCACCTGGCCGTGGCCCTGGCCTTCCATCTGCATGATGACCTGGTGCTCCCCCACCTGCTGGCCTACGGGTCTGATGACCTGAAACAGCGCTGGCTGCCGGATATGGTTTCCGGCGACAAGGTTACCTCCGTGGCCTGGACCGAACCCGGCGCCGGCAGCGACCTGCGCGGCATCCGGACCAAGGCAGTCCGCACCGACGACGGCGACTGGCTGATCAGCGGCCAGAAGACCTTCATCGGCAACGGCATCTCCGGCGACGCTTCCCTTGTCCTGGCCCGTACCGACGGCGGTACCGGGCGCGGGCAGCGGGACTCCTTCAGCATGTTCATAGTGGAGAAGACCGAGGGGTACAGCACCGGCCGCCAGCTGGACAAGATGGGCCTGAAGGCATCCGACACCGCCGAACTGTTCTTCGACAACGTCCGCGTTCCTGCCGGTAACCTCGTGGGCGAGATCGGCCGGGGGCTGAAGTACGCCGAGGGCCAGCTCCCGCAGGGCCGGCTCGCCATCGCCGTTGCCTCCTCCGCCGTCTCCCGCGCCGTCTATGAGGCAACCCTGGACTACACCCGGGACCGCAGCGCCTTCGACAGCCGGGTGGCGGACTTCCAGAACACCCGCTTCGCGCTGGCCGATATTGCCACCGAGGTCGAGGTCACCGAAGCCTACGTCGACTCAGCGGTCACGGCCTTCAATGAAGGCAAACTCGACGCCGTCGCCGCCGCGAAGGCCAAGCTGTGGGCCAGCGAACGTGCCAAGTCCATTACGGACAGGTGCCTGCAGCTGCACGGAGGCTACGGCTACATCCTGGAATACCCCGTGGCGCAGGCGTTCCTCGCGGCACGGCTGCTGACCATTTTCGGCGGCACCAGCGAAATCATGCGGGAAGTGATCGGGCGCGACATCGCCCGCTAGGCAAAGCGCCTCCCGTTCCATCCATAGGAAAGAAAGACAGCAATGACCGTTCGTCCCATCGTCATCCATGGAGAACCCGTCCTGCACCGGCGGGCAGCCGAGGTGGAAGAGTTCAATGACGAACTGCGCACCCTGGTTGCGGACATGTACGAAACCATGGACGTAGCCAACGGTGTGGGCCTCGCGGCCCCGCAGATCGGTGTCGGGCTTCGCCTCTTTACCTTCGCCTACGAAAACGACGACGACGCCCCGGACCGCGGCGTCGTCATCAACCCGGTGCTCATCACCTCCAAGGTGCCCGGCTCGGCGCCCGATCCGGACGAGACGTCCGAAGGCTGCCTGTCCGTGCCGGGTGAGAACTTTCCCGTCAACCGGGCGGACTGGGCCAAGATCAAGGGCTTTGATGAGAACGGCGCCCCCGTGGAATTCGAGGCAACCGACTGGTTCGCCCGGGTCATCCAGCACGAATACGACCACCTGGACGGCAAGCTTTACGTGGACCGGTTGACGGACCGCTGGAGCCGGAAGGCGCGCAAGGCCATCAAGGCCCAGGGCTGGACCGTTCCCGGTAACACCTGGATGCCCGGCGTGGATCCGGATCCGTTCGGCCACTGAGCAGGCTGCACCACAACGGAAGGCCCGCAGGTTTCCCTGCGGGCCTTCCGTTTTTGCTTTGCTGCTCCTAGCCGGCGATGGAGGCCAGCGACTGGGCCTTCGGGTAGGCCGGAGGATTCACCTGTGCCATCTCCTCCAGGACGCGGACCACCTGGCAGCTGTAACCGAACTCGTTGTCGTACCAGACGTACAGCACAAGGTTCGTACCGTTGGAGATAGTCGCGAGGCCGTCCACGATGCCTGCACGCTTGTTACCGACGAAGTCGCTGGACACTACTTCGGGTGAGTCGATGTAGTCGATCTGCTTGTGCAGGGGCGAGTTCAGCGACGTTTCGCGCAGGTAGGCGTTGACTTCGTCCTTGTCCGTGGCCGTTTCCAGGTTCAGGTTCAGGATGGCCATGGAGACATCGGGGGTGGGCACGCGGATGGCGTTGCCGCTGAGCTTGCCGGCCAGTTCCGGCAGCGCCTTGGCCACGGCCTTGGCGGCACCGGTTTCGGTGATGACCATGTTCAGGGCAGCGGACCGCCCGCGGCGGTCCCCGTTGTGGAAGTTGTCGATGAGGTTCTGGTCATTAGTGAACGAGTGCACGGTTTCCACGTGTCCGTTCACAATCCCGTACTTATCGTTGAGGACCTTCAGCACCGGGGTGATCGCATTGGTGGTGCAGGAGGCGGCGGTGATGATCCGGTCCTCGTCGGTAATGGATCCGTGGTTGATGCCGTGGACGATGTTCTTCAGGTTTCCCTTGCCCGGTGCGGTCAGCAGGACGCGGGAGACACCCTTGGCGGCGAGGTGCTGGGACAGGCCCTCTTCGTCGCGCCAGCGTCCGGTGTTGTCCACTACGACGGCGTCGCTGATGCCGTAGGAGGTGTAGTCCACCGTCGCGGGATCGTTGGAGTAAATGACCTGGATCAGGGTGCCGTTCGCGAGGATGGTGTTCTTTTCCTCGTCTACGGTGATGGTTCCGTTGAACGCGCCGTGCACGGAATCCCGGCGCAGCAGGCTGGCCCGCTTAACCAGGTCGTTCTCAGAGCCCTTCCGCACCACGATGGCCCGCAGCCGGAGCCCCTGGCCGCCGCCGGCCTTTTCCACCAGGATCCGGGCCAGCAGCCGTCCGATGCGGCCGAAGCCGTAGAGGACGACGTCGGTGCTCGTGCGTTCATCGGCACCGCGCTTGCCGGCGACGTCGGCGAGTTCGGTACGCAGGAACTCGCCCAGGTCGCCGCCCTGTTCCTTGTACTTGTTGCTCAAGCGGGCCAGATCGATGGAAGCGGCCCCGAGATCAAGTTCGGTCAGTGCCTTCAGCAGCGGGTAGGTCTCGGAAACCGGCAGCTCCGTCTCATCGATCTGCCGGGCAAACCGGTGGGCCTTGAGGATATCGATGACGGACTTGTTGACGAGCGGGCGTCCGTGGACCGAAGTCACCACGCTGTTCTCCCGGTAGAGCCGCCCGATCAGCGGGATCATGGCCTCGGCGAGGGCCTCCCGATCCATCCAGGAATCAAGGCACGTATCGGAATTGGAGCTCACAGATCTTCACATCCTTTTCTCAGCCGGCACTGCGTTGTGCCGGTTGGCGGTATTCCCTACAAGTGTATTAGGACACATCAAGCCCATCGGACAGCGAAGCGAGACGTTGGTCACAATACGGTGGGGCGGGTCCGGCCGGACTGCTCCGTATCCGCGTCCGCCGGCTCCAGGTCGGCCAGCTCGCGCACGCGGCGCAGCGGTCCGAATGCGGCTACCAGCGGCGCCAGTGCTGCAACCAGGACTCCCGTAAGGATCGCTCCCCGGATCCCGACGAGGTCCACCAGAAGCCCGGCCGCAAATGCGGCAATGGCGAGCATGCCCCACGTCACCATGCGTAAAGCTGAGCCGAGCCGTCCCAGCATCTGCGGCGGACAGACCCGCTGGCGGAAGGTGGTTGAAACAACAATGTTGAGGGAAATGGAAAAGCCGGCAATAAACAGGCCGATGAAGCCGGCAGCCATTCCCCACCCCGGCGAAATCAGAAGCACGCCTGCATAACCTGCCACCGCGGGAAACATGGAATAGCGCCACACCCGGCCGGATCCGAAACGGCCGGCAATCCATTTCACCGAAAGCCCGCCGACGGTTCCGCCAACAGCTGTGGCTGCCGTCAGCAGGCCCAGCATGGCGGGGGTTTCCCCGAGGGATCTGATGACCAGGAGGACCAGCAGCGACACGACGATGTTTCCGCCGAGATTCCACAGTGCACCAGTGAACAGCAGCATCCGGAGCGGCACCGTGCTGAAGATGTAGCTCAGGCCCTCGCCCATCTCGCGCAGGACCCGGCGCTCCTTGGAGCGGGCGGGCTCCGGTTCGGTCAGGTCCAGGCGGAGGATCGCTGCCAGGGAGGCAACTGACGCCGCCACCTGTAGGAGCATCGCGTTGGACGCTCCCCAGACAGCCGTCACCCAACCGCCCAGGGCCCGCCCGCCGGCGTCGCCCATGGCGCCGGAGCCTGTCATCAGACCGTTGCCGTCGACCAGTTCCTCACGGTCCACTGCGGCGGGGATGAGGGCCTGCTCGGCCAGGGTGAAAAAGACGGCAGCGAGCCCGGCAAGGAAGGACACGGTGAAGAGCTGCGCCACTGTCAGCACATCCAGCCACCAGGCCACCGGCAGGCTGGCCAGCAGCAGTGTCCGCAGGGCCAGCGAAAAAACTATCACCGGCCGCCGCCGGTACCGGTCCACGAGCACACCGACGGGAAGGCCGAACAGCAACCACGGCAGGAAGGGCATACCGGCGAGGATTGCGACCGTCGCATTCGAGGCGTCCAATTCAGTAACCGCAATAACAGGCAGCGCGACGCTGGTCACTGCGACACCGAAAATGCCCGCCGTCGAGGAAATCCATAACCGCCGGAAATTGGCGTTGCGGAATACCAACGGCTTCTTTGCCTCCGCGGTATTGGACATTGCCACAGAATAGCGGAGCGAGTGGGGAAAACCGCCCAGTCTGCGTCGGGGAATCGGCGCATTGGCACAAATCCGGGAAAAAGGGGCGTTTTGTGCGGGCTACTCTTGCGCTGCCCGGGTTTGTGCCTTCGGCGGTTTGGAGGGGTGGACGGGTTGGCCGGTAAGCCGGGTTTTGTACACCTGATCCGTTACCGGAAAAGGTGCGGCAATCATCCATCTAGGGCCGCCGTTGCCGGCGGCCTCAAGCGGCCTACCCGGACACATCGGGCGGGCAGCCCTCAAACGTGTCCTGTATGGCCTTGCTCCGGGTGGGGTTTACCTAGCCGTCCCGGTCACCCGGGACGCTGGTGGTCTCTTACACCGCCTTTTCACCCTTACCTGCGGGCCTGCACAGCAGGCCGCGGGCGGTTTGTTTTCTGTGGCACTGGCCTGCGGGTTTCCCCGAGTGGGCGTTACCCACCACCCTGCCCTGCGGAGCCCGGACTTTCCTCGGCGGCACCGGCACCCGTAAGGGCGCCGTACCGACGCGATTGCCTGGCCAACCCGTCCATGGTCAACTCTACCGTCCCGCAGCGGCTGCCCCGGCCAGGAGCGCGGGCGGACACTCGCGTACGATTAACCGGTGCTTATTCTGCTCCCGCCGTCCGAAGGAAAAACACCCGCTGAAACGGGGCCGGCCCTTGACCTGTCCCGGCTGCGTTTTCCGCTGTTGTCCGAGCCCCGGAACCAGGTCCTCAAGGCCTTAGCGGAAACCAGCCGCGCCGAGGACGCACTTGCCATCCTCGGCGTCGGAGCCAGCCTTGCCGCCGAGGTGCAGCGCAACACGGTCCTGGATAGCGAGCCGTGTGCTCCGGCCCACCGGGTGTACACCGGCGTCCTGTATGACGCCCTGGGCTACGATTCGCTTTCCGAGGAAGCCCGGCGGCGGGCCGACGAGTCCGTCCTGGTCATTTCCGCCCTGTGGGGTGCCATCGGCTTCGCCGACCCCATCCCTGCCTACCGGCTTTCCATGTCCGCACGGCTGCCGGATACGGGCCGGCTGGCGGCGTTCTGGAAGCAGCATCTGACGTCAGTGCTGGGCGGATATGCCGCTGACTCTCTGGTGGTGGACTGCCGGTCCAGCACCTATGCGGCTGCCTGGGCACCGGTTCCTGAGAACACGGCCGCAGTGAATGTGTTCCAGGTCCGCGACGGCAAACGCAAAGTCGTTTCGCATTTCGCCAAACACACGCGCGGCGAGCTGGCCCGGTACCTGTTGCTGCGCGGGGGTACCGATCCGGCCACGCCGCAGGACCTGCTGCTGGCAGTGCAGGAGAAGTGGGATGCCGAGCTGGCGGCCCCCGCGGGGCGGAAGCCCTACCAGCTCAACATCATTCTTCCCGAACAGGCCTAATCGGCTACCAGCTCCACTTCGAAGCCCTCTTCGTTCTCCAGATAGGCTGCGTAATGTTCCGGTCCGCCGGCGTGCGGGTGGCGGTCTGCGAACAGCAGGGTCCAGCCGTGGCTTGCTGCACGCCTGGCCAGCAGCTCGACGTCGGCCTGCGACCCCGCAACGAAGGCCAGGTGGTTCAGCCCCGGACGGCGGCGTGAGTACGGGACGGGCTCGACGTCGGGGCCGGCCTCGAGCACGATATACCCGTCCGCGCCCTGCCAGCTCGCGCCGGTGGACCAGGTGTCCTTGCGGAGGTAACCGAGGCGTTCCAGCAGCCAGCCCAGCGACTTTTCCGCGGCCGGGAAGTCGTTGACCCAGATCTCGGTGTGATGCAGGCGTCCGGTGGGAGACGGCGGCGTCGACGGCGCGGGGTCCGGAGCCGGCATTGCCGGTGCCTGGGCGGCGGTGGCGCCCCGCGGCTTCCAGGGCACGCCCGCGGTCCCGGCGTCCATGGCTTCATTGGAGAGCCTGTCGGCGTCCTTGTTCAGTTCACGGGGAATCCACTCGTACTTCACCCGCCGCGGGTCGACCACGGAGCGGGCCTTGGCGGCGAGCTTCTGCATGTCTGCGTGCTTGATCTTCCAGCGCCCGCTCATCTGCTCGACGACGAGCTTTGAATCCATCTTCGCGAGGATCCAGCAGTTCGGGTCGATCTCATGCGCCAGTTCCAGGGCGGCAATCAGCCCGGAGTACTCGGCAACGTTGTTGGACACCTTGCCAACGTATGCGGCCTTTTCCGCGAGAATCTCCCCGGTCCCGGGGTCACGGACCAGCGCTCCGTAGCCGGCAATACCGGGATTGCCGCGGGAGCCGCCGTCCGCTTCGACAATCAGCGTGCGCCGGGCTCCCGCGGAGGGCTGCCGGGCAGCGTCTTTATCCCCGCCGGAAGCAGGCTCCGGGTCGAACAGTGTCACTTCCTAGCTGCCCCACTCATCGGACCGGACGAGGATGCACCCGGAATCGGGGCAGTAAACAATGTCGTCGTCGGCTGCTTTACGGATATCCGCCAGATCGCCCGGGCTCAGCTGCATCCCGGAACCTTCAGAGGTGCCGTGGAACAGCCGCGCGGCACCAATGCCGTGCTTGGAGAGCGTCTTTTCGTATACAGCGAGCAGGGCAGGATCAAAGCTGCCGGCGAGCTCTTCGCGGCGCGCTTCGGTGTCGGCCTGCTCGGCGCCGATCACCGAAAGTTCGGCGTCGCGCTTTTCCTCCAGCTCCCGGCGCTTCGCGTGCAGCGTTTCCAGTTCAGCTGCAGCCTCGGACTGGCGCGTACGGGCGGTTTCGAGGCGCTCCATGACTTCGAGTTCAACGTCTTCGAGATCGGAGCGGCGGCGCTGCAGCGAGACAATTTCCGCCTGCAGGGCGGTGAGCTCCTTCGAGCCGCCCTTGCCGCTGTCCAGGTGCTGCTGGTCCCGTGTCATGCGGGCCACCACGGAGGCAACATCGGCTTCCGCGCGGGCGAGCTCGCGCTCGACGTCGGCCACGTCGGTGCCCGCGCTGACGCGGGCGCTCTCGGCAGCGGCAACGGCGTCGGCAAGCGAGGCGATTTCAGGATTGTTGCTTACGCTGCGGACCTGGTTGCGCAGGGCCTTGATCCTGCTGTCCAGGGCCTGCAGATCAAGCAGCCTCAGCTGCTCCGCGGGCGATGCTTTTGCCACCGATTACCTCCGTGTATATCCGGACCTACCTGGCCCGGCACTCCTAAGCCTATGCCACTCAGCCGCATCACTTCAGTCCGGGAGTCAGGACAAAGTCCCAGGGATCGGTGTTCACCCCGCTGACGCGCACGTCAGCGACGAACCCCTGGTCCGTCAGGACGTTTTCCAGGGCGCCGGCGGCCGGCGTCAGCCACAGCCATTCGCTTCCGAAGTGGGAGACGTCGATGAGATAGGGGCGTCCGTTTCCGGCGAGTGCGCGTTCGCGCAGTTCCGACGCCGGGTGGTGGCGCAGGTCTGCGGTGACGTAGACGTCGGCACGCTGGGCACGGACGGCATCAAAGAGGCTGTCTCCGGCACCGCCGCACACGGCAACCCGCCGCACCAGCCCGTGCGGGTCTCCGGCTACCCGGACGCCGCCGGCAACGGCCGGCAGGATGCCGAACACCCGCTCGGCGAAGTCCCCCAGGCTCATCACCTCGGCAAGTTCACCCACCCGGCCGATCCCCTCTTCGGGCAGGCCTTCCGGCGCGGGAACCAGCGGGATCACATCACGCAGACCGAAGGCATCGGCAAGCACGTCGGAGACGCCGCCGACGGCGCTGTCCCCGTTGGTGTGTACGGTCAGCAGGGCGCATCCGCCTTCGATCAGACGGTGCACGGCGTCACCTTTGAACGTAGTGGCCGCGACGGAATTCACCGGCTTCAGCAGCAGGGGGTGGTGGGTCAGCAGCAGGTCCGCGCCCCATTCAAGTGCCTCGTCTATGACGTCACTTGTGGGATCCACGGCGAACAGGATCCGCCGGACTTCCCGGTCTGCGCGCCCGGCTACCAGGCCCGGGGCGTCCCAGTTCTCTGCCAGCGATTCAGGCCATAGTTCTTCCGCAGCCAGCAACACATCGCCCAGGGTGGGTATGCTCCCGCCGCCGGCCTCTGCCGGCTGGATATCCTGATCGGCGGTATCCGCGCCGGCCCGCTCATTGGGGTGCTCCGCTTCCATAGGTTTAGTTCTACCCCGATGCGCGGGCGGCGCTCAATTCCGCCGCACCGGCGGTGATGCACTCCACATCCCGGAATCCGGCTCCCGGGATCCGGGAATCAATACGCCGCCCGCAGCATTGTTATAGGCATGAAGACGTACGTACTCGGCGGAGGCTGCTTCTGGTGCCTCGACGCCCTCTACCGCAAGGTCCGCGGAGTCACCGATGTGGTGTCCGGCTATACCGGCGGTTCAACCCCCGACCCCGACTATGACAGTGTCTGCACCGGCACCACCGGCCATGCCGAAGTGGTGGCCGTCACCTTTGACGAAGAGGTAGTGCCGGGAGAGGTGATTCTGGATATGTTCTTCTCCCAGCACGATCCCACCACGCTGAACCGGCAGGGCTACGACATGGGCACCCAGTACCGCTCATCGATGTTCTACCGCGATGAGGACCAGCGCAGGGAATTCGAGTCCGCGCTGGAGCGGGCACGCGGAAACTGGAAGGATCCGATCGTTACCGAGATCACTCCCCTGCCGCAGTTCTACCCGGCGGAGGACATCCACCAGGATTTTTATGCCAAGCGTCCGGGCACCGGGTACTGCCAGGTCATTATCAATCCGAAACTGGCCAAGGCCCGCAAGTATTACTCCGAATGGCTTCAGGACTAACCGCTCCGAAGGCCGCCGATAGGCTTGGACGGGCAGATGTCCGTCCGGCATTTTCGAAGAACGTTTGAGGAACAGAGGAAAACATGGCTCGCATATATGACGATGTAACCCAGCTCGTGGGCGGAACCCCGCTGGTCCGGCTGAACCGGCTCGCCGCCGGCCTGCCCGCCCAGGTGGCGGTAAAGCTGGAGTTCTACAACCCCGCCAACAGCGTCAAGGACCGGATCGGTGTGGCAATTGTCGATGCCGCCGAGAAGGCAGGTGCGCTGAAGCCGGGAGGAACCATCGTAGAGGGCACCTCGGGCAACACCGGTATCGCCCTGGCCATGGTGGGCGCTGCCCGCGGCTACAAGGTGATCCTGACGATGCCGGAGACCATGTCCACCGAACGCCGTGTCATGCTGCGTGCCTACGGAGCCGAGATTGTCCTGACGCCCGGCGCCGAAGGCATGCGCGGTGCGGTCGAGAAGGCCAAGGAGATTGTCGCCACCACGGACAACGCCATCTGGGCCCAGCAGTTCGCCAATGAAGCCAACCCGGCCATGCACCGTGCCACCACTGCCGAGGAAATCTGGGCGGACACCGACGGCCAGGTGGATATCTTCGTGGCCGGCATCGGCACCGGCGGCACCATCACCGGCGTCGGACAGGTCCTGAAGGAGCGCAAGCCAAGCGTGCAGGTGGTTGCCGTGGAGCCCAAGGACTCGGCCATCCTCAACGGCGGTTCCCCGGGACCGCACAAGATCCAGGGCATCGGCGCGAACTTTGTTCCCGAAATCCTGGACACCACCATTTACGACGAGGTTTTCGACGCCTCGATCGAAGACTCGGTTGCCACCGCCCGCGCGCTGGGCACCCAGGAAGGCATCCTCGGCGGCATTTCCTCCGGTGCCATCGTCTGGGCGGCGCTGGAACTGGCCAAGCGGGAAGAGAACGCCGGTAAGCTGATTGTCGCCACGGTCTGCGACTTCGGCGAACGCTACATCTCCACCGTGCTGTACGACGACATCCGCGGGTAGAGTACGACCGCCCCGGCGGGGGCATTGAAAAACCGAGCAGAAAGTTCTCTGTGAGTCTGTTAGCCCGACTGCGCGAAGACCTCGACGCCGCCGCATCACATGATCCGGCGGCACGGGGCTCGCTCGAAAACCTTGTTGTCTATTCCGGCCTGCATGCCATTTGGATGCACCGGCTGACACACCGCATGTGGGCCCGGCCGGGACTGCAGTTCCCGGCCCGTGTCCTCTCGCAGATCACCCGCTTCGCCACGGGCATTGAGATCCATCCCGGTGCCACGATCGGCCGGCGGTTCTTCATCGACCACGGCATGGGTGTGGTGATCGGGGAAACCGCCGAGATCGGCGACGACGTGATGCTGTACCACGGCGTCACCCTCGGGGGACGTTCGCTGGCGAAGGTCAAGCGGCATCCGACCATCTGTGACGGCGTTACCGTGGGCGCCGGGGCCAAGATCCTGGGGCCGGTGACCATCGGGGCCAACAGCGCCGTGGGCGCCAATGCCGTGGTGGTCAAGGACGCCCCCGCCGATTCCATCATCACGGGCATCCCCGCGAAATGGCGGCACCGGGACACCAAGATGACGCAGCCCGCCGTTGACCCGGCCGAATACGTGGATCCCGCGATCTATATCTAGCCGAATTCCGGAGGATCCGCCGGACATCGCACCGGACATCGAGCCGAACACAGGAAAGGCCCGCAGCATCCGCTGCGGGCCTTTCCTGCTTAACGCTGTCTCATGACGCTGCTAGTGCGTGTCCACTGCCTCGACTTCGGCGCGGTCCTCGCCCCACATGGTGTGGAAGGTGCCTTCGGCATCCACACGGTGGTAGGTGTGCGCCCCAAAGAGGTCGCGCAGGCCCTGGGTGAGTGCCGCGGGAAGCCGCTTCCGGCGCAGGCCGTCGTAGTAAGCCAGCGACGAGGAGAACACCGGCACCGGGATTCCCAGCTGCACGGCCACGGAGACCACGCGGCGCCAGGCGGGCACGGCGGCGGCGATGGATTCGGCGAAGGCCGGGGCGAGCAGCAGGTTGGCCGGAGCCGCACCGTCCGCATAGGCCTTCATGATGTCATCCAGCAGCTCCGCGCGGATGATGCAGCCGGCACGCCACAGCGAGGCGATTTCATCAAGCTTCAGGTCCCAGCCGTACTCCTTGGCTGCTGCGCCCAGCATGTCGATGCCCTGCGCGTAGCTGACCAGCTTGGACGCGTAGAGGGCCTGACGGACGTCCTCCACGAACGTCTCCGGGAGCTCGACGGCGGCTTCCTCACCCTGAAGCGTCTCCTGCGCAATCTCACGCTGGCCGCGCTGGGAGGACAGTGCCCGGGCGAACACCGACTCGGCGATGCCGGACACCGGCGAACCCAGATCCAGGCCGGAGACAACCGTCCAGCGGCCGGTGCCCTTCTGTCCTGCGGAGTCCACGACCACGTCCACGAACGGCTTGCCCGTTTTCGCATCCACGTGGCCCAGGACCTCGGCGGTGATTTCGATCAGGAAGGAGCTGAGCTGGCCGGTGTTCCATTCGGTGAAGATCTGCGCCTGTTCGGCGGGTTCGATGCCCGCGGCGGAGCGCAGCAGGTCATAGGCTTCACCGATGACCTGCATGTCGGCGTATTCAATGCCGTTGTGCACCATTTTGACGAAGTGTCCGGCGCCGTCGGTGCCGATCCAGGTGCAGCAGGGCTCGCCGTCGTACTTCGCTGCGATCTTCTCCAGCATGGGGCCGACGGAGTCGTAGGACTCGCGGGAACCGCCGGGCATGATGGACGGGCCCAGGAGCGCACCCTCCTCGCCGCCGGAGACACCTACACCCACGAAGTGGAGGTCCTTCTCCGCCAGCGCGGCTTCGCGGCGACGGGTGTCCTCATAGTGCGAGTTGCCGGCATCGATCACGATGTCACCGGGCTCCAGCAGCGGCACCAGCTGGTCGATCACGGAGTCCACGGGTGCACCGGCCTTCACCATGATCAGCACGCGGCGGGGCTTTTCCAGCGAATCAACGAGCTCCTGCAGCGACTCGGTGCGGATGAAGTTGCCCTCATCGCCGTGGGCTGACAGCAGTGCATCGGTCTTCTGGACGGATCGGTTGTGCAGGGCCACCGTGTAACCGTTGCGGGCAAGGTTGCGGGCAAGGTTGGCGCCCATGACGGCAAGGCCGGTTACACCAATTTGTGCACTCAAGTTCTCTCCAAGGATCTTTGTGGTGCCCCAACGGGCACGGGCCGGCGCGGGCTCATCGCGCCGCGTTCAGGCTCCAGCCTATGCTTCCGGGCCGCCTCGCCGCCACATGGCCCAGGATCAGCCGCCGTCCGCATATCCGTTGATCATGGCTGCCACGCTCTCGACGACGTTGATACCGTCGGCCAGGGTGGGGTTGCGTGAGCTCAGCACGACGATGCTGTAATCGCTCGCGCCTGCCCGCACGAAGCCGGCGCTGCCCACATTCCACGCCGCCTCGTCGTCCTGCAGCCAGCCGTTCTTCAGGGCAATCTCCGCCTCCAGGTCGCTGACGCCGGCCGTGATGCCCCAGGACTGCTCCGGGCAGACGTTTTCCATCAGCGCAACGGCGAACGCGTGGAGGTCCGGATCCAGCCAGTCAGCGCCGTCGGCCACGGTCCGGGCGATGCGCAGCTGATCCTCCGCCGTGGTTTCACTGGCTCCCCACATCTCCCCCGCTTCCGTGGCCTCCACACCTATGAGGTGGTAGGTGTGCTGCAGTTCCGGCCTGCCGCCCAGGGCGTCATAGAGCGTGCTGGTGGCCTCGTTGTCGCTGTACTCGATCATCAGCGTGGCCAGGTTCGCTTCCTCGGCGGTGAGGTAACGCCCTTCCTCGGTGGCCTGGCGGAGCAGTGTCAGGAGGATGGGCACCTTCACCAGGCTTGCCTCAAGGTAGCGCTGCTGCGCGTTGTACTGCCAGGATTCCCCGGAGGCGTTGTTCCGGACCGCCACGGAAAACTCGGCGCCATTCTCAGCCGCCAGACGGTCCAGAGCCTCAGTCACGGGTTCAGCAACCCGCCCGGTCCCGTTTTCCGTCCCTCCGGAGCCGCCGCCGTCCGCCGTTGCCGCCGTGGCGTCCGCTTCGGGCGGGGCCGCCGTCGTCGTCATCCCTGAGCACCCGCCGGCGGCAAGAAGCAGAAGTGCCATTGCTGCAGAGCAGCTGCGCTTCCCCCATGCCGATCCGCTGATCCCCAATCTCACCGTCCTCTTCCGGTTCCTTCCCGTGTCTGCGCTTCTGCCCGGGCACAATCCATTTCAGCAGGAGAGTTTTAAAGGTTGCTGAGTCCGGGACCCGGACTCCACATGCTCCGCTTAACGAAAAAGACCGTCGCTGCCTTCCGCAGGTGCGGAAGGCGGCGACGGCCTATCTGTGGGTCCTACCGGGATCGAACCGATGACATCCACGGTGTAAACGTGGCGCTCTACCAGCTGAGCTAAAGACCCTCATTGTGATGCCTTACCGCCCGGTTCATACCGGTCCGGCCCTGCATCACGAGGAACTACGTTACCCCAAGAAACCGCTTCCTGCCTAATCGGCGCCCTGGCCGGCGTTGCGGGGGGTACCGGCTGCGGGCCCCGTGGAGGCCGGAAGGTCGGGCAGATGCTGCGCCAGCCAGGTCAGTGCCGTACTGACGCCCATGTCGATCTTCAGGGTTGCCAGCGGGTCCCCCCGGGTGGCGCCCCGGTTGATGATGACCACAGGTTTTCCCGCTTTGACGGCATAACGGACAAAGCGGAGACCGCTCATGACCGTCAGCGAGGAGCCGGCCACCAGCAGCGCACCGGCGTCGTCGACGACGGCGAAGGCCCGGGCCACCCGGTCCTTGGGCACATTCTCGCCGAAGTAGACGAAATCCGGTTTGAGCATGCCGCCGCAGACCGGACAGTCGGCGACCACGAAATCATCGGTGTCCGCGATCTCGGCATCAGCGTCCGGGGCAATCTCGCCGCCCTCCCGCACGCGGTCCAGATATCCCGGGTTCAGGTCCTGGAGCAGCTCCGCGACCTCCGCACGGGAGAAGCCGGTCCGGCAGTCCAGGCAGATCACCCGGTCGTAGCGTCCGTGCAGGTCAATGACGTTGACGCTGCCTGCGTCGCTGTGCAAACGGTCGACGTTCTGGGTGATGAGGCCGGACAGAAGACCCCGGCGTTCCAGGTCGGCCACGGCCGCATGGCCGGGATTGGGGTCGGCGTGACGGAGGTGGTGCCAGCCCACATGGTTCCGGGCCCAGTACCGCCGGCGGAGGTCTGCATCGCCGACGAACTGCTGGTAGGTCATGGGATTCCGGGGCGGGGCATCCGGTCCGCGGTAATCCGGGATCCCCGAATCCGTGCTCAGCCCCGCGCCCGTGAGGAGGGCAATCCGCCGGCCGCCAAGCAGCTCCGCTGCCCGGCGGAGGAGACGCAGCTCGTCGTCAGTGGGTTCGGGGACCTGCTCCAGGGCGCCGCGGCTGGCGAAGCCTGTCAGGCCGAGTCCCGGACGCTGCCCGGTTTCACTCATAGTTCCTCCAAGGCCGAACGGTACTGTTCGAGCGGACGCGGCACGCCGGGATCCGATCGGATGCAGCTGCGCAGGATGCCCTCGCCGTCGATAACGAAGCTCGCCCGCGCTGCCTGCCCCTGCCGGGCATCAAAAACACCGTAGGCCTTCGACGTTTGGCCGTGCGGCCAAAAGTCCGACAGCAGCTGAAAAGTGAACCCTTCGTGCTCCGACCAGGCGCGGAGCGTGTATTTCGAATCACACGAAACCGCGAGCAGGTGCACTCCCGCATCAGTGAACATCGCGCGTTCACGCTCCAATTCCGCGAGCTCTCCCCGGCAGATCGGGGAGAAGGCGAACGGAAAAAAGACGAGGGCAACGGACGAGCCGCGCAGGCCCGACAGGCCCACCGCCTCACCAAACTGGTTCGGTAGGCAGAACTCCGGCACCGCAGTACCTACCACCGGCAGGTCTGCGAACTGCGTCACTTCTTGCGTCGGCTGACCAGTCGGGTCGCTGTCCAGTCATCGCATACGCCCGGCGATGTGGTGACGTGGAGCCCCGCTGTGGGGGCCGCTTCCTCAATATCGGCCGGGGAAACGTACCCGTCCCGGCCGGATTTGGGCGTCAGGACCCAGACAACTCCGCCGTCGTCGAGCGTGGTCAGGGAATCGACCAGTGCATCCACGAGGTCACCGTCATCGGCCCGCCACCAGAGGATGACCCCGTCTACTACGTCGTGGTCTTCTTCGGTGAGCAGTTCACCTCCGATGAGGTCCTCAAGGTCGTCGCGGAAGTCAAAGTCCACGTCGTCGTCGTAGCCGAATTCCTGAACCAGGTCCCCGTCCTTGAAACCCAATCTGCTCGCCACGTTATCCTCGGTGACGGCCTCGGCCTCGCTCACTTCACTCCTCCTGGTTGACTGCATAAATACAAGGGAATCACACATTTGCCTGATCCGCGCGGTCCCGGACCCAACGAAACACCTTTAAGCGGCAGGCATCAAGGCTCCGCGGCTTGTCCGCCTTCAGCGATGCGTCCGGGTGCAGGCTACGCAACAGGGCCAACCCCGGACTACAGTGGAGGAAAAGCAGATTTGGGCGCCCTGGCGCGCATCCGTGCGCAAGCGAAGATCCGGCGGACAGCGGCTGGATCCCACTGAAGAATCTGGCAGACACAATCTGTACTTGAGAGAGGTTGGCCGTGGCCGCAGAAGACACAACGGACATCCTGAGCGGGTTAACCAACCAGCTTCCGGACCGTGATCCTGAGGAAACCGCAGAATGGATCGAGTCGCTTGACGAACTGATCCGCTCGCAGGGCACCGAACGCGCGCAGTACATTATGCGTTCGCTGCTGCAGCGTGCAGGTTCCCAGAGCGTGGGCGTGCCGATGGTAACCACCACGGACTACGTCAATACCATCCCCGTGGACCAGGAACCCGAGTTCCCCGGCGATGAGGAAATCGAACGTCGTTACCGCGCCTGGCTGCGTTGGAACGCCGCCATCATGGTGCACCGCGCCCAGCGCCCGGGCATCGGCGTCGGCGGGCACATTTCGACATACGCCGGTGCCGCGACCCTGTACGAAGTGGGCATGAACCACTTCTTCCGGGGCAAGGACCACCCGGGCGGCGGAGACCAGATTTATTTCCAGGGTCACGCCTCCCCCGGCATGTATGCCCGCGCCTTCCTTGAAGGCCGGCTGAGCGAAGAGGACATGGACGGGTTCCGGCAGGAGAAGTCCCGCGAGGGCCACGCCCTGTCCTCCTACCCGCACCCGCGCAGCATGCCCGATTTCTGGGAGTTCCCCACCGTGTCCATGGGCATTGGCCCCATGAACGCGATCTACCAGGCGCAGTCCAACCGCTACCTGCAGAACCGCGGCATCAAGGACACCTCGGACCAGCACGTCTGGGCCTTCCTTGGCGACGGCGAAATGGACGAGCCCGAATCGCGCGGCCTGCTCCAGCTGGCCGCCAATGACAAGCTCGACAACCTGACATTCGTGGTCAACTGCAACCTGCAGCGCCTCGACGGTCCGGTCCGCGGCAACGGCAAGATCATGCAGGAACTGGAAGCCTTCTTCCGCGGCGCCGGCTGGAACGTCATCAAGGTTGTCTGGGGCCGCGAGTGGGATGACCTGCTGCAGCGGGACAAGGACGGCTCGCTCGTGGACATCATGAATGCCACCCCCGACGGCGACTACCAGACTTACAAGGCCGAGTCCGGCGGATTTGTCCGCGAGCACTTCTTCGGCAAGAGCCCGGAAACCAAGGAACTCGTTGCCAACCTGACCGACGAGGAGATCTGGAACCTCAAGCGCGGCGGGCACGACTACCGCAAGGTGTACGCCGCGTACAAGGCCGCCACGGAATTCAAGGGTGCCCCCACGGTCATCCTGGCCCACACCGTCAAGGGTTACGGCCTGGGTACGCACTTCGAGGGGCGCAACGCGACCCACCAGATGAAGAAGCTGACCCTGGATGACCTGAAGGCCTTCCGCGATCACCTGCGCATCCCGATCAGCGACGAGCAGCTCGAAGCCGATCCGTACCAGCCGCCGTACTACAACCCGGGTGCAGACGCTCCGGAGATCAAGTACATGCTGGAGCGCCGGCGCGAACTGGGCGGCAACGTCCCGGAGCGCCGGGTTAAGCACGAGCCGGTGCACCTGCCGGATGAGAAGGCCTACGAAGTAGCCAACCGCGGCTCCGGCAAGCAGCTGGCTGCCACCACCATGGCCTTCGTGCGCCTGCTCAAGGACCTCATGCGGGACAAGGAATTCGGCAAGCGGATTGTGCCGATCATCCCCGACGAGGCCCGCACCTTCGGTATGGACTCCTTCTTCCCGACGGCGAAGATCTACAACCCCAAGGGCCAGAACTACCTGTCCGTGGACCGGGACCTGGTCCTGGCCTACAAGGAGTCCCCGCAGGGCCAGATTGTCCACGTGGGCATCAACGAGGCCGGTTCCATCGCGGCGTTCACCGCTGCGGGCACCTCCTATGCCACGCACGGCGAACCGCTGATCCCGGTCTACGTTTTCTACTCGATGTTCGGGTTCCAGCGCACGGCCGACTACATCTGGGCGGCCACCGACCAGATGGCGCGCGGCTTCCTGATCTCCGCCACAGCCGGCCGCACCACGCTGACCGGCGAAGGCCTGCAGCACGCTGACGGCCACTCGCCCATCCTGGCCTCCACCAACCCCGCGGTGAAGACCTACGATCCGGCTTACGGCTACGAGATCGGGCACATTGTCCGGCACGGACTGGAGGAGATGTACGGCCCGGATTCCAAGGATCCGAACGTCATCTACAACCTGATGGTCTACAACGAGCCGATCCAGCAGCCCAAGGCCCCCGAGGACCTTGACGTTGAAGGCATCATCAAGGGCATCTACCTGCTCGCCCCGGCCAAGATCGACGGACCCCGCACCCAGTTGCTGGCCTCCGGCGTGGCCGTGCCGTGGGCGCTGGAAGCCCAGAAGCTGCTCGCCGAGGACTGGGGCGTGTCTGCTGATGTCTGGTCGGTGACGTCCTGGAACGAGCTGCGCCGTGACGGCCTGGCAGCGGAGGAGGAAGCCTTCCTCAACCCCGGCTCGGAGCCGCGGGTACCGTTCGTAACCCAGCAGCTGGCCGGCGCTACCGGACCGATCGTGGCCTCCACGGACTACATGAAGGCCGTGCCGGACCAGATCCGCCAGTTCCTGCCGAACGAATTCGCCACCCTGGGTGCCGATGACTTCGGATTCGCGGATACCCGTGCCGCAGCTCGCCGGTACTTCAAGATCGACAGCCACTCGATGGTGGTGCGGGCGCTCGAGATGCTGGCCCGCCGCGGTGAGGTTGATGCCAATGCACCCAAGGAGGCCATTGAGAAGTACCACCTGCTGGATGTCAACGCCGGCACCAGCGGCAACGCCGGGGGCGACGCCTAGCCGCGTACCGGCTCCGTAACACGGACGCCGGTGCGCGGGCCGCACCGGCACCACCTTGGAAGAACCGCCGCACATGCGGCGGTTCTTCTGCGTCCGGCCCTTCCTCCCGTGCTGCCCCTGGAGAAGAGCGCAGCTAGCGAACTTGTAGCCTTCGCACAAAATGGCCGATCACCGGCTCAGGCCGTAAGCTCGCCTGTATGCCAGTGACTTCCAGTAAGCCAGCCGCCTCGACACCGCAGCGGGCGGCGGCAGACACCACCACGGTGGACCGCCTCAAAGCCAACATCGGCAGGCTCTCCACCGCCACGCTGCAGCAATTGGATATTTCGCTGCCCTGGTACCGGGGACTGCGACCTGATGAGCGGTCGGCCCTGGGCATGGTGGCGCAGAAAGGTATCGCGTCCTTCGTGAACTGGTACCAGCGCCCTGCATCGCCGGCGTGGGTGCTGAGCGACGTCTTCGGTACCGCCCCGACCGAACTGACCCGCTCCATCAGCCTGCAAAAAGCCCTTCAACTGATCCGGGTGGTTGTCCAGGTGGTGGAGGACCGCGTGCCGGAGCTCGCAGCCAACGAAGTGCAGTCTTCCCTTCGTGAAGCCGTATTGCGCTATTCGCGGGAAGTCGCCTTCGCCGCCGCCGACGTCTACGCACGCGCGGCCGAAACCCGGGGAGCGTGGGATACCCGCCTTGAAGCGCTCGTGGTGGACGCGATCCTGCGGGGCGAGAGTTCGGATGCCCTGCGTTCCCGCATCGCTGCGGTCGGATGGACCTCAACGGCCCCGGTAACAGTGATGGTGGGCCACTCCCCCGCCGAAGCCAACGCCTCCTTCGTTAACGAGCTGCGCCGTGCCACCGGCCGGCTCGCCGAGGACACGCTGGTGGGCATCCAGGGTGAGCGGCTGATCCTGGTGCTGGGCGGATTGGAGGACAAGTCCTTCTCCTACACCAAGCTTTCGGAACTATTCGGTCCCGGCCCCGTGGTCTACGGACCTCCCGCAGCCTCCCTCGTCGAAGCCGGGCCCTCCGCTCAGGCGGCATTTGCCGGTCTGACTGCGGCACGCGCCTGGCCCGCAGCACCGCGCCCCGTTGCCGCCGACGATCTCTGGCCCGAACGGGTGATGTCCGGTGACGACACGGCGCGCCGGGCACTGGTGGAAAGCATCTACCGCCCCCTTCTCGGCGCGTCCAACGGCCTTGCCGAAACACTCGGCGCCTACCTCTCGCTGGGCCACTCGCTGGAGGCCACCGCCCGTGAACTCTTTGTCCACGCCAACACCGTGCGGTACAGGCTCCGCCGCGTCTGCGACGTCACCGGGTGGGATCCGATGCTGCCGCGGGAGGCCTTCGTCCTGCAGACCGCCCTGGTGGTCGGGCGCCTCGCACCTGCCGGCAAAGCCGCACCGGAAAAGCCTCCGGCACGGCTCTAAACCCTGCCCGGACGCCCACCCGGGCTTGTAGACTTCCTACAACCCCGCCCCGAGAGCTTGGTTCACCCAAACACCCGATCCTGCCCCCTATGTTTGGAAAGCTGTATACGTGCTTGCAATTGTCTGCCCCGGCCAGGGGTCCCAAACGCCAGGATTCCTCTCACCGTGGCTGGAACTGCCCGGCGTCAGGGATCATCTCACCGCGCTAAGCGACGTCGTCGGGCTGGACCTGATTGCCCACGGCACGGTTTCCGATGAGGAGACCATCAAGGACACCGCCGTGGCGCAGCCGCTGATCGTGGCGGCCGGGCTGATGGCGGGCCGGTTGCTGCTGGACCCCGCGTCCCTCACCTCGGCCACCGTGCTTGCCGGCCATTCCGTCGGGGAGATTACCGCATCGGCGATTGCCGGAGCCCTGCCGGAGAAGGACGCCCTGGTGTTCGTCCGGGAGCGGGCCAACGCCATGGCCCTTGCCGCGGCGGCCGAACCCACCGGGATGAGCGCCATCCTCGGCGGCGACCCGGATGACGTCGCCGCCGTGCTGGAAGCGGCGGGCCTCACGGCAGCCAACGCCAACGGCGGCGGGCAGACCGTCGCCGCCGGCACCCACAACCAGCTGGAAGTCCTCACCGCTGCTCCCCCGGCCAAAGCCCGGGTCATACCGCTGAAGGTCGCCGGCGCCTTCCACACATCGCACATGGCCCCCGCCGTGACCGTTCTTGAAGCCCTGCGCCCGTCCCTGTCCCCGCAGGACCCGCTGCCGACCCTGCTCTCCAACCGCGACGGCGCTGCCGTGGTCTCCGGTGAAGCAAACCTCGACAGCCTGATAGCCCAGGTGTCCCGCCCCGTGCGCTGGGACCTCTGCATGGAAAACATGGTTGCCATGGGTGTTACCGGCATCCTGGAACTGCCGCCGGCCGGAACCCTTACCGGACTGGCACGCCGCGGCATGAAGGGTGTGCCGACCCTGGCCCTGAAATCCCCCGAAGACCTACCAGGTGCCCGTGAGTTCATCCTGGAACACTCAGGCACGGCAGCAACAACCGGAGAAGGTATCGCGTGAGCACGCCCACCCTGAAGCAGTCCCCCGTCAACGAGTTCAGCCGTATCCACGGCATCGGCGCGTTCCGCCCCGACGTCATTGTCAGCAACGACGATGTCTGCCAGTGGATTGAGTCCTCCGACGAATGGATCCGCCAGCGCACCGGCATCGTCACCCGGCACCGTGCAGACAAAGGCACGTCGGTGATCGACATGGCCGAAGCCGCCGGCCGCGAAGCCTTGGAAAACGCCGGTATTGACGGCTCCCAGCTGGGCGCCGTCATTGTCTCCACGGTGACCCACCCCTATGCCACCCCCTCTGCCGCCACGCAGATCACGGAGCGGCTCGGTGCCACCCCGGCACCCGCATACGACGTCTCTGCTGCCTGCGCCGGATACTGCTACGGCATTGCCCAGGCAGATGCGCTGGTCCGTTCCGGTGCCGCCAACTACGTGCTGGTCATCGGTGTTGAAAAGCTTTCGGACATCATCGACAACACCGAACGCACCATTTCGTTCCTGCTGGGCGACGGCGCCGGCGCCGTCGTCGTCGGCCCCTCCGACACTCCCGGCATCGCGCCCTCGGTCTGGGGCTCCGACGGCAGCAAGTCCGGAGCTATTGGTATGACCCACTCCATGCTGGATGTCCGCGAGCTCTCCCTCGCCGCAGAGTCCGAGGGCGGCGTAACCGCAGCGGAGCTGCGCGAAACCAAGCTCTGGCCCACCCTGCGCCAGGACGGCCAGACCGTCTTCCGCTGGGCCGTCTGGGAAATGGCCAAGGCAGCCCAGCAGGCCCTTGACGCCGCCGGCATCACCGCCGAGGACCTGTCCGCGTTTGTGCCCCACCAGGCCAACATGCGCATCATCGACGAAATGGCCAAGCAGCTCAAGCTGCCCGAATCGGTGGTCATCGCCCGCGACATTGCCGACGCCGGCAACACGTCCGCCGCGTCCATCCCGCTGGCCACCTACCGGCTGCTGAAGGAACACCCCGAACTGAGCGGCAAGCTTTCGCTGCAGATCGGTTTCGGCGCGGGCCTCGTGTTCGGCGCCCAGGTAGTGGTCCTCCCCTAGCTGCACCATCCGCCGTCTCTGCCCGCCTGGCAGAACGGCCCCCTCACCACACCGCTTCGGCGGCTGGAAACCGGACCGGTCACATACCGGCACAACAAGAAAAGGAGCCAACATGGCTAGCAACGAAGAAATCCTGGCCGGCCTCGCCGAGATCGTCAACGAAGAGACCGGCCTGGCCCCCGAGGCCGTCGAGCTGGACAAGTCCTTCACCGATGACCTGGACATCGACTCCATTTCCATGATGACCATCGTGGTCAACGCCGAAGAGAAGTTCGGCGTGCGCATCCCTGACGAAGAGGTCAAGAACCTGAAGACCGTCGGCGACGCCGTGGACTTCATCTCCAACGCCCAGGCGTAATCTCCGGCGGCCGCTGCCACGCGGCGGCCGCCCGGTACCGCCGGTATCCCGGCACCCCAACAGCAACTGTTTCAAGAGAGTGAATCATGGCCCGCAAAGTAGTCATCACAGGCCTTGGCGCGACCACGCCCATCGGCGGGGACGTCCCCACGATGTGGAAGAACGCACTGCAGGGCGTCTCCGGCGCCCGGACGCTGGAAGACGAATGGGTGGAGAAATACTCCCTGCCCGTCACCTTCGCCGCGCGGGTCACCACTCCCGCCACTGAGGTCCTCTCCCGGGTTGAAGCCAAGCGCATGGACCCGTCCACCCAGTTCGCCGTCGTCGCCGCCCGTGAGGCGTGGGCCGACTCAGGACTGGAGGACGTAGACCAGGACCGGCTCGCCGTCACCTTCGCCACCGGCATCGGCGGCGTCTGGACTCTGCTCGATGCGTGGGACACCCTGCGTGAGAAGGGTCCGCGGCGTGTGCTGCCCATGACCGTTCCCATGCTGATGCCCAACGGTCCCGCCGCAGCCGTCTCCCTGGATCTGGGCGCCCGTGCCGGCGCGCATACCCCCGTCTCCGCCTGCGCCTCCGGCACCGAGGCCCTGCACCAGGGCCTGGAACTGATCCGCTCAGGCAAGGCCGACATTGTCGTCGCCGGCGGTGCCGAGGCCTGCATCCACCCGATGCCGATGGCTTCCTTCGCCTCCATGCAGGCGCTGTCCAAACGCAACGATGATCCGCAGCATGCCTCGCGGCCCTATGACCGTGACCGTGACGGCTTTGTCATGGGTGAAGGCGCCGGCGCCCTGGTGCTGGAGAGCGAAGAGCACGCCCTTGCCCGCGGCGCCCGGATCTACGCCGAGCTGGCCGGCACCGCCGTGACCGCAGACGCCTACCACATCACCGCACCGGACCCGGAAGGACTGGGCGCCACCCGGGCGCTCAAGGCTGCACTGTTCGATGCCCGGGCCCAGGCCGAAGACGTAGTCCACGTCAACGCCCATGCGACCTCCACCCCGGTGGGCGACAAGCCCGAGTACACGGCACTGAAAGCCGCACTGGGCAGCGCCCTGGACGGAGTGGCCGTCTCGGCGACCAAGTCCCAGATGGGCCACCTGCTGGGTGCTTCGGGCGCGGTGGAAGCCGTCCTGACGGCGCTGGCCGTGTACGAGCGCCAGGCGCCCGTCACGATCAACCTGGACAACCAGGATCCGGAAATCCCGCTCGATGTGGTCACCTCCGAACGCAAACTGCGCGACGGCGACATTGTTGCCCTGAGCAATTCCTTCGGCTTCGGCGGCCATAACGCCGTGGCAGTGCTCCGCAACCACTAGAACGGCGTGCCGGCCGGCGTGCCGGCAGAACCAAAAAGAACAGGCATCCGCTTCCCTTCACGGGAGCCGGATGCCTGTTCTTTTGCTATGGAAGTGTGTGTCGGACCGTCCGGCCCGTCAGCCGACCTGGTGCAGCCAGCGCACCGGGGCACCGTCCGCAGCATGCCGGAAGGGCTCCAGCTCCTCGTCCCAGGCTTCGCCCAGGGCAAGGGAAAGCTCGTGATAGACGGCGGAGGGGTCTCCGGCGCCTGTTTCGTAGGCATAGCGGATACGGTCCTCGGACACCATGATGTTGCCGTGGACATCGGTTGCGGCGTGGAAGATCCCCAGTTCAGGCGTGTGGGCCCAGCGGCTTCCGTCGGCTCCCGGGCTCTGGTCCTCGGTCACCTCGTAGCGCAGGTGCGCCCAGCCGCGCAGGGCGGATGCCAGAAGAGAGCCGGTCCCCTGCGGCCCGGACCAAGCGATCTCGGCGCGGACCATTCCGGGCGCGGCCGGCTGAGGGGTCCACTGTAGATCCGTTCGCTTTTCAACGACGGATCCGATGGCCCACTCAATATGAGGGCACAACGCGGAAGGGGCCGAGTGCACAAAGAGTACTCCGCGCGCCATCACAACAGACATTCCATCCTCCATAGCTGTAGGTACGTCTTCCCCAACGACCTGCTGCATGGATGAATAATGGTCCGCGTGCCCGCTGTCCATCATTGTGCCGCAAGTTATCGGAATGCGCCAATGAGCCGCACGTACCGCAAAGTGTCGTATGGTCCTAGGCGCGCGGGTGGGCCTGGCTGTAGCTCTGTCGGAGCCGGTCCACGGAGACATGGGTGTACAGCTGTGTGGTGGCCAGCGAGGAATGCCCCAGGATTTCCTGTACGGCACGCAGGTCCGCCCCGCCGTCCAGAAGGTGGGTGGCCGCTGAATGCCGCAGTGCGTGCGGCCCGGTGGCCGAGGTGTCCGGCAGGGCATCCAGCAGTTCGGCGACCACGCTGCGGACCTGCCGCTGGTCCACTCTGCGTCCGCGTTTTCCGAGGAACAATGCGGGACCGCTCTCCGCGACCGCCAGGGCAGGCCGTCCCCTGCGCAGCCAGTCATCGACGGCAAGGGCAGCGGGGAGACCGTAAGGCACCGTACGTTCCTTGTTGCCTTTGCCCAGAACCCGCAACGTCCTGCGGTCCGGGTCCAGATCATCGATGTCCAGGCCGGACAGTTCTCCTACGCGCACTCCGGTGGCGTAAAGCAGCTCCACCATGGCCCGGTCTCGAAGGGCAACCGGCTCGCCTTCAGCTGCCGCCGCCTGCATAGCCGCGAACAAATCCTCGAGCTGGCTGCTGCGCAGCACACCGGGAAGGGTTTTTTCCTTCTTGGGTGCCTTGAGCCGAAGCGCCGGGTTCTCGCTGATGAGTTCTTCGCGCAGCGCCCAGCCGGTAAAACTGCGGGCAGTGGCTGCCCGGCGGGCCAGCGTGGAACGTGCCTGGCCGCTGCTGCTCAGTTCCCCCAGCCATCCACGCAGGATGCCCAGATCCAGCTCGTTGAGCGACGCGACCCCGGAACCGTGCGCAAAGTTCAGCAACTGGGCGACGTCGGATTCATAGGCGCGCACCGTGTGTTCGGAGCGTCCCCGTTCTGAAATCAGGTACCGGCAGAAGCCCTCAAGTGCTGACCGGAATTCTGCCGGCCAGGACGCGGCATCTGCGGTTCCCTTGCTACTCACCCCATTACTGTTCTCCTATTGTTTCCTTCCTTCAAGCAGGCTCGCGGTCCGCGGCGGGAAGTCCTCAGGCAGGCACTCTGCCGGTATGCCCGCAGGACCGCCGCAGCTGTTCGGTGCCGGGCGACTGTTCGAGCTTGAGCAGGTACCTTTTGGTCTCCACCCCGCCCGAATATCCCGTCAGCGCTCCCCGGGAGCCGACCACTCGATGCGTCGGCACAACGATGTTGAGCGGGTTACGAGACAACGCTGCTCCGACGCTGCGTGCTTTGGCCGCATCTCCCAGGTCCAGTGCGAGCGATTTGTAGGTGGCGGTTGAGCCGTAAGTGATGCTGCCTACCCGGTCCCAGACGCTTCGCTGAAAATCCGTGCCCCGCGGGGCGGTGCTGACGGTGAAGCAGCATCGCCTGCCGTCGAAGTACTCGGCCAATTGGCGTTCCACGTCTTCAAAGCCCTGCTCCGCTGCTATTCCGTACGGTGTACCAACTCCGGTCAGCTCAGCCGGCGGGCTCAGCTTCACCGCGGTGAGGACGCCGTCAGCCGCGACGAGGGTAAGCACCCCGACGGGCGAAGTAATGATCTTGTGAGTAATCATGATGTGTTTTCCTTCGTGGGTGGAGTGGGTGGATTTCGGGGAAGGGTGGTCATGAGCAGACTTCAGGAACGGACGGCCGCTCACCCCCTAGCGTTTGCCGCGACGCCACGCGTCAGGCCCGGCCCGGATTGCCAGGCCTTCCAGTTCAAGCCGGGCCAGCCCTGCCCGCACCCCCGCCACAGGGAGCCCGGCCACCGAGGACAGCTTGGCGATGGTGGCGGCACTGCGAACAGGAAGCGCGTCCAGCAGCAGGAGATCCTCGATGGCCAAACCGTCATGGTCCGCTCTCTTCTGCCCGGGCTCCCCGCCCGGACCGGGTTCCTCGTTTGGCTCGGGTTCCCTGCCTGGCCCGGAACTCAGCGGCCCGGCCAGCTCGGCGACTTCCCGTGCGTCGGTTACGCAGACGGCGCTCCCGTCACGGAGCAGCCGGTGGCAGCCGGCGGAGTTCGCCGAGTAGACCGATCCGGGAACCGCCCCGACTTCGCGTCCCAATCCGGCCGCATGGTGGGCGGTGTTCAGTGCCCCGGAACGCCACCTGGCTTCAACCACTACCGTTGCCGCACTCAGCGCGGCGATAATCCGGTTCCGCTGCAGGAACCTCCACCGCGTAGGGGCCGATCCGGGCGGCACCTCGGACAACAACAGACCCCGTTCCGCGACTGCACGCAGCAGATCTTCGTTGCCTGCCGGGTAGAACCGGTCCGCTCCGCACGCCATCACTGCGATGGTGGGCACACCCACACCGGAGACCTCGGGGGTGCAGGCGAGCGCAGTACGATGTGCCTGCGCGTCAATGCCGTAGGCACCCCCTGAGACCACGGTGTACCCCCTGCCGGCCAACCCCGCTGACAGATCACCGGCAATCGACAGGCCATAGCCGGTGGCATCCCGGGATCCCACGATGGCCACCGTACGATTCACTTCCGGCAGGACCCGGGAGAGGTCTCCTCGGGCCCACAGGCACAGCGGCATGCCCAGCTCGAGATGGGACAGGGCTTCGGGCCACCGCGGGTCCTCCGGGATGAGCAGCTCACCGCCCAGCCGCTGCATGGTTTCCAAGTCCCGGTCAGGAGCCAGATCGGCAACCCGGGGTCGCCAGCGCTTCAGTCCTTCTGCCAGGGCGTAGCCCTTACCGGCCACACCCACCGAGGTGAGGATGCCGGAGGTCCTGTTGATCAGCCCGGAGGACATCTGCTGTTCCCCTGTGGCTATCTGCAATGCCTGCTCCGGTCCGACGGCCGACACCAGGGCAAGTCCCACCATGTCCGAAGGTTCGAACAGCCTCGACAGTGCGGCACGTGCACGGAGAAGCGTGCCCCCGCTCATGCCGCTGCCCCTTGGGTGCGGAAGCCCAGTGCCTGCCCGACGTCGTCGGCGTCCGGTGTGCCGTGACCGGCCAGATCGGCGACGGTCCAGGCGACGCGCAGTACGCGGTCGTAGCCGCGGGCCGTCAACAGCTGCCTCTCCATGGCCCTGTCCAGGGCGGCTGTGGCTTTTGGTTGCGGCCGCAGCGCGTCCCGCAGCAACCCGCCGGGAACCTCGGCGTTCGTACGGCAGTTCAGCGGCTCCAGCCGTTCCCTTTGGAGGTATCTCGCTCCCCGCACGCGTTCCGCAACCGTTGCGCTTGTTTCCGGCGTCGCGGTGGAAAAATAGTCAGCCAGTGCAACCCGATGAACGCTCAGCTGCAGGTCTACGCGGTCAAGGAGCGGACCGGAAAGACGGCTGAAGTACCGTCGGCGCTGTTGCGGCGTACAGGTGCAGTCGATGCCTTTTCCTGTCGCCAAACCGCAAGGACAGGGGTTTGCTGCCAGTATCAGCTGGAAACGGGCAGGGTATACGGCAGTGCCCGCCGCTCTGTGCAGTACCAGCTGCCCGCTTTCCAAGGGCTGGCGCAGCCCGTCCAAGACCCTTCGCTCGTACTCGGGTGCCTCATCCAGGAACAGCACACCCCTGTGGGCCCGGGACGCCGCGCCGGGGCGGGGAATGCCCGGGCCACCTCCGATCACTGCCGCCGTGGATGCTGTGTGGTGCGGGCTTTGGAACGGTGGCCGGCGCAGCAGCTCGCGGCACGGGCGCCCCTGCCACGCCAGGGAATGGATGGCGGTCACTTCCATCGCCTGATCGTCGGACAGGTCCGGAAGGATACCGGGCAGCCTTTCGGCCAGCATGGTTTTTCCCGCCCCTGGCGGTCCGGTCATGAGAAGGTGGTGGGCGCCCGCTGCGGTAACCTCTATGGCAAAGCGTGCCTCCTGCTGGCCGGACACGTCGGAAAGATCCGGCATGGCCAGTAGTTCGGCGCCCTCTTCCGCTTCGGGGCCAGCTTCACCGGCCGGAGCAACCGGAGCGGGAAATGCCAGCAGTTCCGGATCGGCGCCCAAGCCGGCAGCGACCTCCGCGAGGGACGAGCAGCCCCGCACCCTGGCTGTAGGAACCAGTGCCGCTTCTGCGGCGTTCTCCACGGCCACGACAAAGTCCGAATAGCCGGCGGCGACCGCCGCCATCACTGCCGGAAGGATCCCCCGGATCGGCCGCAATCTGCTGTCGAGCCCCAGCTCGGCAAGGAAAACGCATCTGCCGGGGCTGCGGAGCGCCCCACCGGCGCACAGAGCGGCCACGGCGATGGCCAGATCGAAACCCGACCCGTGCTTGGGCACGTCCGCAGGCATGAGGTTCACCGTGATGCGGCGACGGCTCAACGGCAGTCCGGCATTCTTCGCTGCCGACTTCACCCGGTCCCGCGCCTCGTTCAATGACGCGTCAGGCAGACCAAGCAGAACAAATGAAGGGAGGGACTGGCCGATGTCCGCCTCGACTTCCACCATCCTGCCCCGGAGGCCTACGAGCCCTACGCCATAGGTGCGGCCCAGGCTCATGGCGCCACCTGGGCCGGGCTGACGATATTGCCCGGCTTGCCTGTAGTAACGGGGATCCGGCGTTCCTGTGCATTCATGGCACCACCCTGTCCTGGGCGCCGCCGTCATGGGGCTTCTGTCCCTGTGGGTGTGTGTAACGCCCCGCTCCCGCAGGAAGCGATCGTCCTGTGGAGGAATAGCCGCCCGCATGCGCGTTGCCGTCCGCACCCGACGCCGGCCCGATCATCCCAGCGTGCTGGCCCAGAGCGCCCGGGCACCCATCCGAAGCTGTCAGCAGATCCCGCGCAGGTGTTCGAGTACGGGGGCACCGGTGCCGTCATCCAGCACTGCCACCGCATCTATCCTTCGATGCGCAAAGTAGCGGTTGTGTGCCCGCACCCATGCCGCACCCAGATGATGAAGGCGGGCCAGCTTGGCGGCGCTGATGGCTTCAAAGGGGTGGCCGAAGTTCAGGGAGGAACGCGTCTTGACCTCTACAATCACCAGGGTTGCTCCGTCCACCGCCACTAGGTCTATCTCGCCCTCCGGGCAGCGCCAGTTCCGGTCAATAATGCGCAGCCCTGCCTCTGTCAGGTACTGCGCCGCCAGCTCTTCGCCGCGGCTGCCCAGTATGTCTTTGGTTCTCATGCCTCCACACTCGCGGCTGCAGGCCACCCGAACAGGCGCAGCCCGGGTCCTGTGGACATAGACCGACGGCCCGTAGCCGGAGGTGCCCTGTGGAGGTAGCGGGGATTCCCTACTCCTTGAACCAGCCCTCGCCGTCCAGGGACCGACGCCAATACTGCCCCGGTTCACCGGTCTCACGCAGGACGTCGGTAAGCCAGATGGTCCGGTCCGGATCCCAGCCGGCAAGCACCGAACCTGTCTCCCCATCCACGGTCAATGCCCTGCCCGCGCAGCTGAGATACCCCGAGACCGTCAGATGGACAGCGTCCCACTCCCCGGCCACCCCTTCCCAGTCCGGAATAAGCCAGCGGCCCTCACGTCCGGTGGTGCACAGCCAGACCCAGCGGCGGGAAGCGGACACTTCCAGCGGGAACCGGCGGCACAGCAGAACCCAGTCCTCCTCGCTGCGGATTTCAAACGTCCTGCCCGCCCCGCCGACCGGAATAGTGGTGGCGCGCTCCCAGCCCGGATAGTCCTCCACCAGGTTCAGCCCCGCCGGAATACGGCCGACTGTGCCGGTGAGGCCAAGCGGAATGGACCACCAGTCCCCCGTCCATTCCGGCCCGCGCCGACTTTCCCGCCACGTCAGCTCATCGGCACGTATGGCGCGGCCCCACTTGGCCAGTGTCTTTTCCGGGTCCCTGCCCAACGGTGCCGGATCATCCGGTCCCCGCCAGTCGATGGCCCACTGCCGCTGCGTCCGCGAATCCGCCAGAAGCACCTCCATGACCACCGCCCGTTCTGCGACGCACTGCAGAGCCCGGCGGATAGCCGGTATGGCAGCAAGCACATCCTCCCCGTCAGGTTCCTGCCAGTATCGGGCGCTCATCACTGACCGCTGAAGGGCATCGTCCAGAAGGTCCTCCGTGAAGCCCTCTAAGTCCAGAGAGTCCAACCGTGCTGCCAGTGCCTCCACCGACGCCGCCGGGCGCGGGGCGGCCGCACCGAGGTCATGGGCATCGCTCCCGAACAGCACTACCGAGGTGCCCCGCCCGGGATCGAGTTCATACCCCAGATCGAAAACGGCGCTACGGACGTCCGCATTCAGCTCCGCCGCGATTTCCAGGCACAGGCGCCTGCCTCGCGGCCCGGCGAGCAGCATCGCGGTATCGGGAGCCACGTCCCCTCCTCACTCGGACCATCTTCATGGTTGGCGGTCACATTGCCCGGGCAATAACCCTCGGAAGATTAGTCCTCCGCGGAGCACAGCACCAGTGTTGTTTCCGTTCTAATTACCCATTTCTGCTCGAAAAATACCTGGTTTTGAGTATTTTTGCGCCGATCTTGCCCGGTCCCTGCGCTATTCCACAGCCAAATACTGCGAAAGGCGCGTCAGGCTGTGGCCGCACAGCGCCAACTTCCAGACCAACAAGAAGGAAACCATGCACATCCGCAAGACGCACCGAACCGTTCTCCTGAGCGGCATGGCGGTCATCGCCGGGCTGTCCCTCGCCGGCGGAACCCCCGCCCTGGCGACCGGAACAGGCCAGTCAGAGGGTCACCCGAGCACCGGCCCGTCGGCAACGTCTGCCACCCCCTCGGCACCGGCCAAACCGGTTCAGGAGACGGGCATCTACCTGTACGAGAAGAAGGAGAAGGACAAGCCGGCCGCCTGGGAAAACTCAAAGACGCAGACCCTCCTGACCACGCAGGAAGGGCACCGCTGGTTCACCGATATTACGGCACTGATTCCCTCGGAGGTCTGCGGAGACGGCTGGGCGGTGCAGCAGGACCAGCTGGAGTCTCCGGAGGCCATTGCGTGGCCGGAAACGATCAATTATCCGGAAGGATTCCCGGGGAACGTGACCCTGGTCGACGCCAAGCACCAGGAACTCGCGGACGTGGCACAGGTACCGGACTGCGGGGCAACCGACAAGCCCAGCGAGTCACCGACCGAGCAACCCTCACCGTCGCCGTCGTCCCCAACCGACAAGCCCAGCGAGTCACCAACCGAGCACCCCTCACCGTCGCCGTCGTCCCCAACCGACGGGCCGGGTGAGTCGCCGTCCCCGAAGCCCGCGCCGACTGGCTCTGCCACCCCGACGCCCACCGGCACTGCCCCCGCCCCCAAGGGCACGGCCACTCCCATGCCGTCCGGATCGCCGACTACCACCCCGGCAGCACCCGCGATTACACCGGCAGGAACCGACCCGTCGGCAACCGATCCGGCACTGGCCAGCACGGGTGCTGACGGGCTGTTCGCGGCAGTCGCAGGAGCCGGGGTCCTTGGCCTGGGCACGGTCCTTGTGCTGCTGAGCCGCCGCCGCGGCAGGCACAGCTAAACCGCTGTCCGGCCGGCACCGGCCGCTCCAGGGTGTGCCCCGGCCGTCTTCAACGGCCGGGGTACACCACCGGCATGGGCGTGAGCGTCACCGGTGCCAGCGCCAGTAACGGCGGCGGCCCGGTGTAGCCGCGGGCAAGGGTGATGTGCGGCCGCAGGGTCGGGGCAAACATAAAGTTTGGATCCCCTGCCATAAACCCGGCCGTGTCCTCGATCCCGCAGCCGGCCAGGAAGTCCTCGAGCTCCGCCAGCAGGGCAGCGTGGAGAGCGCTGAGCTCCGGGGTGGGAGCATATTCCACCACCAGGGTCCGTCCGTCCGCGCCGAACCCGCTCAGGTGTACCGGCTGCAGCCGGAAGGAGGCCGGGGGCAGCAATGCCTCGGTGCGCCCGATGTACCCCTCCAATGCTTCCTCATAGGCGGCCAGGGAGATACCGGTGGCGGAGCGGATGACCCTGTACACATCGCGTACCTTGCCGAAGTGGATAAGGGTCAGATGCAGCCGGGACCGCGGCACCGGGCGCAGCCCGTGCGGCCCCGCTGAGGATACGGAACCGAGCAGGGCAAGCAGATGCGCCCGTGACGCATCGTCGGGCTGCATCTGGGCATACAGCCGCAGGTTTGCAGCAAAACCGGGTCGGGGCTCGGGCATGTCAGCAGTCTAGGCCGGACTTCCGCACCTACGATGTGGGGATGGTTTTCGAAATCCCCCGGCTGGCCAGCGGTCCGCTGGTGCTGCGCCCGCATACACCTGCCGACCTCGCTGCTGTCCATGCCAGGTGCGTCGATCCGCTGACCGTCAAATGGACAACCGTTCCGCTGGACTACACGCCGGAGATGGCGCAGGAGTATCTGGAGACAATCTCCGTGCCGCAGGAAAACGCGGTGTCCTGGGCGTTGGAAACGAATGGCTGCTATGCCGGGACCATTGACCTGCGTTTCCAGGGAGCAGCATCGGGCGGCCTGGGGTTTGTCACGTCCCCGGAATTCCGCGGCCGGGGCCTGATGTCCCGCGCTGTGCGTCTGGCAGTTGGCCATGCCTTCGATCGCCTGGGCTGGGACGTGGTGACCTGGAGCGCGCACGCCGGAAACGCCGGCAGCTTCAAAACGGTCTGGCGGTGTGGCTTCCCGCCGCCGATAGCCATTCCCTACCTGCTGGGACACCGCGGAAAAATGGTTGACGGCTGGCGGTCCAGCCTTGGCCGGGAGGATCCGCGGGAACCGGCCGCACCCTGGGAAGACGTGCAGCTGCCGGGCTAGAGTTCGTCGGCCTTGGGCAGGGTCAGGTCGTCGTTGCGGGTCAGTTCCTCCACATTGACGTCCTTGAAGGTGATGACGCGGACGCTTTTCACGAAACGGGCGGAGCGGTAGACATCCCATACCCAGGCGTCCTGCAGGGTGAGGTCAAAGTAGATCTCGCCGTCGGCGGAGCGTGCCTGGAGGTCCACATGATTGGCCAGGTAGAAGCGCCGCTCGGTTTCCACCACGTAGCTGAAGAGCCCCACAACGTCGCGGTACTCCCGGTACAGCTGGAGCTCCATGTCCGTTTCATAGTTCTCTAGGTCTTCGGCGCTCATGTTCCTATCATCCCCCAACTGGGCTTAGGCGGTCCCCTGGTGCCGCGGCGGTTTGTCCAGGCCTCGGCTTGGTGCCCAAGTGCCAGGACATACGGTGCAATGGCGTAGGTCCGTGGGTGTCGATAGCCGCGCGGTGCGACTCGGTTGCATAGCCCTTGTTAATCTCCCACGCGTAGTGCGGGTTAGCAGCGGCAAACTCTACCATCATGGCGTCTCGTTCCACCTTGGCCAGGACGCTGGCTGCGGCTACGCTCAGGCACTGCATGTCCGCTTTGATCCGGGTGTGCACCTCCGCGGTGCAGCCCTCCCCGGGTGCCAGGGCGTTGGGAGCGCCGACGCCGGGAGCGGGTGCCTCCAGTTCGTCGAAGAGGCTTCCCTGCCGCTCCGGCGAGAGCCAGTTGTAGTTGCCGTCCAAGAGCACGACGTCGGGGCGCCGGGTGAGGCACACCTGCTCCCAGGCGCGCGTTCCGGCCAGCCGCAGGGCCCCGGTGAGCCCGAAGAGGTCGATTTCCGCCGCGGTGGCGTGTCCGACGCCCCAGGCCAGCGCCCACTTCTTAATCCGAGGCACCAGTGCGTTCCGGTCCGCCACGGAGAGCAGTTTGCTGTCCCGAACACCCTTCAAGGATCGGACCGTGGCCAGGTCCACCGCGACCAGCCCCACCGACACCGGGCCGGCCAGGGCGCCGCGCCCCACCTCGTCGCAGCCGGCAAGGATTTGATGCCCCTGCGTGGCGAAGGTCCGCTCAAACCGCAGGGTGGGTGCCTTCGAAGCGGCGGCCGGCTTGGCGGCGGTGGACGGGGCGGTGCTCACTTGCTGCTGCTTCCTTCGGGTTCCGGGACGTCCTTGAAGACCTCGTCATAACTGCTGACCCCGCCGATGCGGTTCAGCGGCCAGGCGGTCACAACGGCTTTGCCTTCAATGTCGTCGACGTCGATGAATCCGCCGCCTTCACCGTTTTGGTGTTCGCGGGAATCCGCCGAGGCGTTGCGGTGATCGCCCATCACCCAGACTTTCCCTTCCGGAACCACTACGTCAAAGGGTGTGTCCGAGGGTGCGGCGCCGGGATACAGGTAGGGCTCGTCCAGGGGCTCGCCGTTGACCGTGATCCTGCCGTCGGCGTCACAGCACACTATGTGGTCCCCTTCGGTGCCAATAACACGTTTGACCAGGTGCTGCTGGGATTCATCGGGCAGCAGTCCCACAAAGGTAAGGGCGTCCCGTACCGGGTTCGATTCCTTTTCGACGGTTTCGGGCAACCAGCCCTTGGTGTCCTTGAACACCACCACATCGCCGCGGTTCAGGTCCATCGGTTCCGGGACCAGGAGGTTCACGAAGATCCGGTCGTTGATTTCCAGCGTTTCCTCCATGGACCCGGACGGGATGTAGAAGGCCCGGAAAAGGAACGTCTTGATAAGGAAGGACAGCAGCAGGGCGATGACAACAATGGTGAGGACTTCCCGCAGCCAAGCTCCGAGGCCGCGCTTCTTGTCCTTGGATGCCTTGTGCGCTGCGTGATCCCGCTGTTCCCCGGAGCCGGGCGTCCCGTCCTGGGACTGGTCCGGATTCTGCGACATTGCGTTTCCTCTTATTTCTCCGTGTTCCACTCGGCTCCTAAGGATAGCCGGTCAATACTGGTACTGCGTTCGAGCGGCCAGAGAATCCACCGGGCTTCGCCGATAACCCGGTCCGTGGAGATCAGGCCGCCGCCGGGCGCGCCCAGCAGGGACCGCGAATCAGCGGACTGGGACCGGTGGTCCCCCATCAGCCATAGCCGTCCTTCCGGAACGGTCACGTCGAACCCGTGGTCGCTGGCTGCATCTCCCTCATAAACGTACGGTTCCTCCACCGGAGTTCCATTAACCGTGATTCCCTCATCGGAGCAGCAGCTGACCCGGTCCCCGGGAACTCCGATGACGCGCTTTACGTACACTGTGTCGCTGCCGGCGAGCCCGAGCCAGCGTCCCACGGTGACCGCGGCGTCCGCGAGGGCGGGGCGTCCGCTGTGCAGCGGCGCCAGGGAACCGCGGCCGTCAAAAACCACCACGTCGCCGCGGCGGATGTCCTCCGAGGCATAGGCCATGCGTGAGACGAGCACCCGGTCCCCGGGTTCCAGCAGCGGCTGCATGGAATTGGACGGGATGTAGAAGACGTCAAAGAAGAAGGCCCGGACGACGGCGGCGAGGATTACGGCCGCGGCGAGAGCACATAGCACAAAACGCCAGCCCACAAACCGGGGCCGGCGTTTCGTGTGCTTCGCGGAGGGATCCCCGGAGGCGGATGCTGCAGACAAGTAAGTTACTTGGCGGGACGGAAGTCGCGCTTTTCCTTGATCTTGGCTGCCTTGCCGCGCAGGTCGCGCATGTAGTACAGCTTGGCGCGGCGAACGTCACCCTTGGAGACAACCTCGATCTTGTCGATGACCGGGGAGTGCACCGGGAAGGTACGCTCAACGCCGACGCCGAAGCTGACCTTGCGGACCGTGAAGGTCGCGCGGAGGCCGTCGCCCTGGCGCTTGAGCACGAAGCCCTGGAAGACCTGAACACGGGTGTTCTTGCCTTCGATGATGTTTACGTGAACCTTGACGGTGTCACCGGCGCGGAACTCGGGGATGTCCGTACGCAGGGAAGCTGCGTCAACAGAATCTAGGATGTGCATTGTTTATCACTCCTGGTGAACGCCACAGGTCATCCACTTTGGTAACGGCAGCAAGAATGCGGCCCAGCCGGGCGGCACGGATGCTGTCGAAGTTAGAAAGACCGGCTGGACCCGAGGATGGGTTGCCGGTGTGTCATGGCTGTTGGCCGCGCTCCCCCTGTGGCAGGTACGGGCCCAGATGACACAGTGTCTTATTTTGCCACATCGGCATCCCCGGCACCAATCACTGGTACCGGGTTCAGGCGGAGTGGCGGATCCTGCCGTCCCGGACCTCGTAGCCGAGGGAAGCCAGGGTGGCCCTGTCGGCCTTGTCCAGGCTGGCGGGGTCGAGGTTTTCAATCAGATCGGGACGTCGGGCGGCGGTGCGGCGCAGCTGCTCATCCCGGCGGAAGCGGGCTATCCTGGCGTGGTTGCCGCTGAGCAGAACCTCGGGAATCGGACGCTCGCGCCAGTCAGACGGCTTGGTGTACACGGGATACTCCAGCAGCCCGTCCGAGTGGGATTCCTCCACCAGGGATTCGGGATTGCCGACGACGCCGGGCACCAGGCGGCCCACGGCCTCCACCATCGCCAGCACGGCCACTTCTCCGCCGTTGAGGACATAGTCACCCAGGCTGATCGGGCGGACGTCGAAGCGTTCGCCGGCCCACTCCAGGACCCGCTCGTCGATGCCTTCGTACCGTCCGCAAGCAAAGACCAGGTGCTTTTCCTCGGCCAGTTCGTAGGCCATGGCCTGCGTGAAAACGGCTCCGGCCGGGGAGGGAACAATCAGGACCGGACGGCCGTCTCCCTCGCCGGCCACCGCGTCGAGCGCCTGGGCCCACGGTTCGGGCTTCATCACCATGCCGGCGCCGCCGCCGTACGGGGTGTCATCCACGGTCCGGTGCCGGTCAGTGGTGAAGTCCCGCAGATCGTGCACGGCCAGATCCAGCAGGCCGTCCTGGCGGGCCTTGCCGATCAGGGACAGCTCCAGGGCTGCCAGGTACTCGGGGAAAATGCTGACGACGTCGATGCGCACTTACTGTCCGGCTTCCTTCGGATCGGCCTTCTTCTCTTCCGGCTTTTTCTCTTCGGAGGTGTTCAGTTCAAAAAGCCCTTCGGGCGGTGTCAGCAGCACGTAGCCGCCGTCCACATTGACCTCGGGAACGATCGCCTCGACAAACGGCACCAGGATTTCCTCTCCCCCGGTACCTTCAACCACCAGCAGGTCCTGCACCGTCAGAGTACGCAGCCCGCTCACCGTGCCGACGACGTCGTCGCCCACGCGCGCCTGGAGGCCCACCAGCTCGTGTTCGTACCAGCCCTCGTCGTCGTCGTCTTCATCCACCGTTTCGGTGTCGATGAACAGCTTGGCGCCGCGGAGCTCCTCGGCACCGTTGCGGTCCGCAACCTCCTCGAAGCCCAGCAGGAGGATGTCCTTGTTCCAGCGTGCGCTGAGTACGGTCAGCGGACCCTTGGAGGCCGGTTCCACCGTGAGTTCGGTGCCCGGGACGAAGCGGTCCCCGGGGGCGTCGGTCAGGACCTGGACGGTCACTTCGCCGCGGATGCCGTGCGGCTTACCGATACGTGCCACCTGCAACTGCATGGAACCTCCTCTGTCGGGGTTTGTCACCTGGGTCGGCGGGTGCCCGCCTCACAAAAAATCCGGCCCCTGCACCATTATCTGGTGTCGGGGCCGGATCCTGTGTACTGCTTTTTACTGCTGGTACTGCAAGGAAGAACTGTCCGCTTCCGCAGCGCCGCTGATTATCAGCGGCGCCGGTCGGTATCCACGACGTCAACCCGGACCTGCTCACCGTTGGCCAGGGCGGCAATGACCGTGCGCAGTGCGCGGGCCGTCCGTCCCTGCCGGCCGATGACCCGGCCCAGATCGTCCTGGTGAACCCGAACCTCGAGGGTTTCCCCACGGCGGTTGCTCTTGGCGGAAACCTTGACGTCCTCAGGACTGTCAACGATGCCGCGCACGAGGTGCTCCAGCGCTTCAGCGAGCAAGTTACTCAGCCTCAGCCTCGGCGGGAGCCTCGGGGGCTTCCTCCTTCTTGGCCTTGGGAGTGATGGCCTCGGGGACAATCACGGACTTCTTTTCGGGAGCCACGAAGGCTTCCTTCGGAGCCTTGGTACGCAGGGTACCTTCCTGGCCCTCGATGTTCTTGAACTTCTGCCAGTCACCGGTGATCTTCAGCAGTGCTGCGACCTGCTCGGTGGGCTGGGCGCCGACGCCGAGCCAGTACTGGGCGCGGTCGGACTTGATGTCGATGTACGACGGCTCTTCGGTCGGACGGTACAGTCCGATTTCCTCGATGGCACGGCCATCGCGCTTGGCACGGGAATCCATGACAACAACGCGGTAGTGTGCTGAGAACTTCTTGCCGAGGCGCTTAAGGCGAATCTTTACGGCCACTTTTGTGGTCACTCCTGATCTGAAATGGGGCGAACCCGTACTTCTGCTCCCGTGGGGCGGGCCATAACGTTGGGGTTCAAAAGGACAAGATGCATGCACGGAGAGAGGGGCCGCGCAGATCGAGTACCTGACCATTGTGCCAGATGACTCCGCCTTTTGCGACTTGCCGACCCGCCGGGCCGGCAAGTATTCGCTGCAGGCACCTGATCAGCGCACCGCCACCCGCAGGCGGTTGCGCCAGGGATCCTCAAAGACCAGCTCCGCACCCGTGTGATGGCTGGACACGCCGGCAACTTTCAGCCGGTCGGCCAGCGCCACGACGTCGTCAGCCGCAGGTACGCCGATGAGCACTTCACCCAGCCCCAGGGTGTCCCTGCGGGGGCCTGCCCCGCGGCTGTTCCACACGTTCATGGCCATGTGGTGGTGATAGCCGCCGGCGGAGACAAACAGTGCCTGCCCGTGGAAACCCGCGGTGCGTTCGAAGCCCAGCGTGCCCACATAGAACGCTTCGGCTGTCGCCGTATCCCCCACCTGCAGATGGACGTGCCCGACGCCGGCGGCCGTTCCGCTCAGAGAGTCAAGGGCCGCGTCGGTCAGGTAATCACGAAGGTAGGCCTGCGGTGACAGCGCAAGGGAAGCCATCTTCACTTCCGGACCATGCGGCGTGCTGCTCCACTCCCAGGTGCTGCGCGGCTTGTCATAGTAGAGCTCAATACCGTTGCCCTCCGGGTCGGTGAAATAGAACGCCTCACTGACGAGGTGGTCGGCGGAACCCACGAATGCCGTGGCGTCATACCGTGCGGCAGCGGCAACCGTTGCTGCCAGGGAGGCCCGGTCCTCAAAGAGGATGGCGGTATGGAAGAGGCCGGCTTCACCCCTTGAGGCAGCCTGCAGGCCGGGAGCCGGAGCCAGATGCACCAGCGGGACCGCACCCCGGCCCAGATACTGGCCGCCGTCGGCTTCGGCGACCACATCGAGCCCCAGGGCGCCGCGGTAATAGGCGGAGACCCGATCCATGTCCCCGACCTTGAGCATGACCGTCCCCATGGACAGATCGGAAGGCAGCAGGTCATTTACTTGAAGGTTCATGTAAACAAGCTTACTTGAAGCTTCATGTATTAGCGAGCCGCGGGCTGTGCGTTCGCTGTTCCGGCCAGCAGTTCGGTGACCACCGCGGTTTTGGACTGGGTGTACGCGTCCCAGCCGGATGTTCCCTCGGCTGCAGACCGTTTGGCTGCCAGATACCGCTCCCGTGCCTGCGGGTCACTTCTCAGCAGGTCCCGGAAGGCAATGCGCCGCTGCCATGGCCGGGAGTCGAATTCGACCACGTGCAGCACGTACTTCCGTGCTGCACGGGTGGGATAACTGAGCCAGCAGTGCCCGGGACGCTGGCCTTCCACATCGAACCCATCAGCGGCCAGTTCCTGGGAAAGGGACAGGATCCGGTCCTGCCCGACTCCGATGAGCAGATCCACCACATCCTTGGCCGCGAGATCCGGCACCGAGGTGGAACCGATGTGTTCCACCCGCGAGGCCGGTGCCAGCCGGTGGATCCTGCGTGTCATCCGGGCTGCCATGCGCGTCCATTCGGCATACCGGCTGGGAACCAGGACCACGGATTGCTGTTCGTTCATGAGGGCATCATCCCCTTGAGGCCGGGCGGCGGTGCTGCAGGCGCGCCCGCATGGCCACCCGTTTCCCCATGCCGTCGAGTCCGAGAGCCGCCTCGTGCTTGCGCAGCGCCCCCAGTTCAGCCTGCGGGTCCGGCACAACCTCGAAGCCGCAGCTGGCATAGAACGGCGCGTTGAACGGCACCTCGGCAAACGTGCAAAGCGTCATGGAGGCATAACCCTGCTCCCGGGCCCAGTCCAGCGCCGCTTCCACCAGGGCCCGGCCCAGCCCGGCGCCGGCGGCGTCGGGATGGACGGACAGCTGTTCCAGATGCGCCTGCCCGTCGATTTCCTCCAGCCGGGCAAATCCGGCGGGCGGACGGCCTGCCACCAGGATCCGGCGGGCAGCGATGAGCTCGGGCAGCGTGGCCGCCGGCGGCAGTGCCGCCCGGGATGGCCGTACTCCCGGCGCCGCGGCCAGCAGGGTGTCGGAAGCGGTCTCCAGCGCCGGCAGCAGCGGCAAATCACCGGCGTCCGCCGGCCGCACCCGGTCCTCCGGTGCGGCAGGCGGTTGCGGCGTCACGCCCGCTCCCGGCGTCCGAGGATCCCGGAGAATTCCTCCACCGGCGGCATCATCCTGCGCAGCGGCGGCGAGCTCACCGCTTCGGAAGATACCTGTACGCCGTCCACCAGTTCCACTGTTGTGCCCAGCTCCAACCCCTGCAGCGCACCGGCCAGCTGCTTGCCGGTGACACCGTCGAGGGCCTGCAGGCACTGGTCCGCTGGAAGGAACCGCGCGTCAAATTCACCGCCGGCCCCGGTGAAGGCGGCCACCGTGGTCGCCAGGGTTCCGCCGTCGAAAAGGAACGCGATGGAATCGCCCTGCCCCGGACCGCCCTGCAGATAGTCCACCGCCAGCACCCGGCCGACGTCGAACCCGGGATCCAGGGTGTCCCGGGCGACGCGGCGGGCCGCGGTGCGCGGATCCTCCCCGGCCTTGACCACGCCCACCGGAAGCTGCCACGGACCGTTTCGATAGCGCAGCAGCAGGATCCCGCCGCCAACGGTGCGGATGAGCGCACCGGCCGTGGTGCTCCGCTTGAAGATTGAGCCGTAGTATCCGCTCAGTCCCGGTGCTGCCATAGTGCCCTCTTTCCGTGGTGCCGGACTGCGACTATGGAACCACGCAGGAGCGTTAAACACGCAACGCCGGACGGGTAGTCCGGCGTTGCGTGGGTGGCGTGGTTACTTGCCGAGGAACTTATCGAACCCCTTGGGCAGGTTCAGCGATGACGGATCGAAGTCCGTATCCTGGGCGCCGAAAGCGCTGCCGGTAGGCAGTGCCTTGCGGGCACCGGCCCGCCGGGCCTCCGCTTCGGCGCGTTCCTGCGCCGCCTTGGCCGGGTTGCCGGACTTGGCCTTCTTTTTGCCCTTGGCAGCCTGCTGCTTCTTGCGTGCACCGCCGAAACCGCCGGGGCCGGCCATGCCGGGCATCCCCGGGATGCCGCCGCCCTGGGCCATCTTCTTCATCATCTTCTGGGCCTGGACAAAGCGCTCCAGCAATCCGTTGACCTCGGAGACGTGCACACCGGAGCCGCGGGCAATGCGGGCGCGGCGGGAGCCGTTGATGATCTTCGGAGCCACGCGCTCGTGCGGGGTCATGGAGCGGACGATGGCTTCGACCCGGTCGATCTCGCGCTCGTCAAAGTTTTCCAGCTGCTCACGCATGCCGGCAGCGCCGGGCATCATCATGAGCATCTTCTTCATGGAGCCCATCTTGCGGATCTGCTGCATCTGGGCGAGGAAGTCGTCGAGGGTGAAGTCTTCCTGGTCGGCGAACTTCTTCGCCATCCGGTTGGCTTCGTCCTTGTCCCAGCTCTGCTCGGCCTGTTCGATCAGGGTCAGGACGTCGCCGAGGTCCAGGATGCGGCTGGCCATACGGTCCGGGTGGAAGACCTCGAAGTCGGTCAGCGCCTCGCCGGTGGAGGCGAACATGATCGGCTTGCCGGTCACCGAGGCAACCGAGAGGGCGGCGCCGCCGCGGGCATCGCCGTCGAGCTTGGTCAGCACGACGCCGGTGAAGTTCACGCCCTCGTTGAAGGCCTGTGCCGTGTTGACGGCGTCCTGGCCGATCATGGCATCGATCACGAAGAGGACTTCGTCCGGGTTGATGGCGGCGCGGATGTCCGCGGCCTGCTGCATCAGTTCGGCGTCCACGCCAAGGCGGCCGGCGGTGTCCACGATGACGACGTCGTGCAGCTTGGTGCGGGCTTCCTCGACGCCCTGGCGGGCCACGGCTACCGGATCACCGGTGGCTGCTTCGAATTCGGAGGAGACGCCGGGGTGCGGTGCATAGACCGGCACGCCGGCGCGTTCGCCGTTGACCTGGAGCTGGCGGACGGCGTTGGGCCGCTGCAGGTCCGCTGCCACCAGCAGGGGGCTGTGGCCCTGGGACTTCAGGTGCTTGGACAGCTTGCCTGCAAGCGTGGTTTTACCGGCGCCCTGGAGGCCGGCGAGCATGATGACCGTCGGAGGGTTCTTGGCAAGGCGCAGCCGGCGGGTCTCGCCGCCGAGGATGCTCTTGAGCTCCTCGTTGACAATCTTGACGACCTGCTGGCCCGGGTTGAGGGCCTGGGACACTTCCAGTCCGAGGGCACGTTCCTTGACCGACGCCGTGAAGGCGCGCACTACCGGAACGGCGACGTCGGCGTCCAGCAGGGCGCGGCGGATCTCGCGTACGGTGGCGTCGACATCGGCCTCGGTGAGCCGGCCCTTGCCTCGCAGGTTTTTGAAGGTTGAAGTCAACCGGTCAGACAGTGAATTGAACACGTGCCGCGCACTTCTTTCGTCAGTTTCTTCGCCTTGTTTGGCAGGCCCAGCTGTTAAGGGTACCAAGCCGGTCCGGCAAATTGCCGCCAGAGCCTTACTCGGAAGCGGACGCAGTGGGACGCTGGATAAATGCCGGATCCCGAGCACGTGCGCACCCTGCTGATCCTTGGCGGTACCGGAGACCTCTCCGGCCGCCTGCTGCTTCCCGGGCTGGGCCGGGTTGTCGGCCAGGGCCGGGCCCCGGGCATCACCGTGATCGGTTCGGGGTCCCGGGACTGGACCGGTGAGCAGTGGCAGGACCGCGTGCGGTCCAGCTTCGAGACAGCTTATGAGGCAGCGGACAGTTCCGGGCGCGAGCAGCTGCGGGAAACGGTGGACCGTTCCCGCTACCTGAGACTGGATCTCTCCTCCGGAACCGAACTGAACGACCGGATCCGGGAACTGGACGGCCCGTTGGCCGTCTATTTTGCGCTTCCCCCGGCGCTGACTGCGCAAACGGTGGACCGGCTCCGGAACCTGCCGCCGGGCACCCGCCTCGTGTTGGAGAAACCTTTCGGCAGTGACCGGGAATCCGCCGTGGCCCTCAACAAGGCGCTGCGCCGTCTGGTTCCCGAGGCGGACGTCTTCCGGGTGGATCATTTCCTGGGCATGACCACGGTGATGGACATCCTGGGGCTCAGGTTCACCAACCGGCTGCTGGAACCGGCGTGGAACAACCTTCACATTGAGAAAGTGGAAGTGGTCTTTGATGAGCAGCTGGGGCTGGAAGGACGGGCAAAGTACTACGACAGCGCCGGCGCCCTGAAGGACATGATCCAGAGCCATCTGCTGCATGTGATGGCGTTTATGGCCATCGGCGTGCCGGCCACCCTCGGCGAGCGCGATCTGCGTGACCTCCTGGCCGCCACTCTGCGGGCAGCAGAGGTGGACCCGAAGTCGGGTAGCCGCCGGGCCCGCTACACGGCCGGCACCGTGGACGGGGAGGACCTGCCGGCCTATGCCGATTCCCCCGGCGTCGACCCGTCCCGCCGCACCGAAACCCTGGCCGAAGTCACAGTGCATATCCACAACGACAGGTGGGCCGGCGTTCCGTTTATCCTGCGTTCCGGAAAAGCGATGAACCGGACCCGCAAGGAGGTGCTGGTGACGTTCCGGCCGGTAAGCCATCTCCCGGCCGGCTTCACCGGGGTGACGGACCTGCCCTCCCGGCTGCGGATTTCCTTCGGCCCGGCGGAAATTGAACTTGAACTGAACGTGAACGGTCCCGAGAACGTGTTCCGGCTCGAGCGCACCGGCCTGAAGGGGCCGACCCATATGTCGCACCTGACTCCGTACGGCGAGGTGATTGAATCCGTGCTGGACGGAGATCCGCTGCTGTCCGTGCGTGCCGATATAGCGGAGGAATGCTGGCGGATCGTGGATCCGGTGGTGCGGGCCTGGGCGGCGGATGAGGTGCCGCTGGAGGAATACGAGGCCGGAACACAGGGACCGCCCGGCTGGGACACCAGCCGGGCGGACCTGTAGGGACCTTTAGAGGGCGCTGTCCCCGCGCTCACCTGTTCGGACCCGCAGGGCCTCCTCCACGTTCACCACCCACACTTTGCCGTCGCCGGCCCGGCCGGTATTGGCGGTGGATACCAGGACATCAACAATGTCATTGACCCATTCGTTGGCCACCAGCACCTCCACCCGCACTTTGGGCAGCAGGTCCACGGTGTACTCCGCGCCGCGGTACACCTCGGTGTGGCCCCGCTGGCGGCCGTAGCCGTTGGCTGAGCTGACCGTGAGTCCCTGGACTCCGTAGCTCTCCAGGCTCCCCCGGACGGCGTCCAGCTTCTCCGGGCGGACAATCGCGGTTACGAGTTTCATGAGTTGACCGTCTCCTTGGTGGTGGTGCGTGCTGATTCGGGGAAGGGCGTAAAGGATCCGCCGGTACCCAGGCCGCCGAATTCGTAGGCGGTTTCCGCGTGTTCGCTCAGGTCCACGCCGTTGACCTCGGCTTCTTCGGATACCCGGAAGCCCATGGTCTTGTGGATGGCCAGGCCAATGACGAGGGTCAGCACCGCGGCGTAAACGATGGCGATCAGGGCTGCGGCGAGCTGGGCGCCGAGCTGGGCAAGTCCGCCGCCGTAGAACAGGCCGCCGCCGGTGCCGTCGACCGGCAGTGCAATGAAGCCCAGGGCGAGGGTGCCCACCAGGCCCGCCACGAGGTGCACGCCGACGACGTCCAGTGAGTCGTCATAACCGAAGCGGTACTTCAGTCCGACGGCCAGGGCCGCCAGCACACCGGCAACCAGTCCCAGCCCCACGGCGGCCAGCGGGCTGACGTTGGCGCAGGCCGGGGTGATGGCTACCAGGCCGGCCACCACACCTGAGGCGGCGCCCAGCGACGTGGCACGTCCGTCGCGGATCCGTTCGGTCAGCAGCCAGCCGAGCATGGCTGCTGCGGGAGCGGCCAGGGTGTTGATCCAGATCAGGCCTGCCTCTTCGGCGGAACCGGCGGCCCCGCCGTTGAAACCGAACCAGCCGAACCACAGCAGGGTTGCGCCGAGCATCACGAAGGGGATGTTGTGCGGGCGCTGGCTCGGATCCTTGCCGAATCCCTTGCGCTTGCCGATGATCAGGGCCAGCACCAGGCCGGCGACGCCGGCGTTGATGTGGACCACCGTGCCGCCTGCGAAGTCGATCGCCTCACCCACGACGGAGCCCACCGCGCCCTCGGCGCTCAGTAGTCCGCCGCCCCAGACCATGTAGGCCACCGGGCAGTAGACCAGTGTCACCCAGATGGGCACGAACACCGCCCAGGCACCGAACTTGGTGCGGTCCGCTATCGCACCGCTGATCAGGGCCACGGTAATGATGGCGAAGGTGGCCCCGTAGCCGGCACTGATCAGGTCCTCGGTGCCGAGAATGTCTTCCAGCCCGAAGGAGGTGAAGGGGTTGCCGAACAGGCCCGCGAAGCCGTCGCCGCCCGTCATGGAGAAGCCCCAGAGCACCCAGACCACACCCACGAGTCCGATGGAGACAAAGCTCATCATCATCATGTTCAGTGCAGCCTTGGCGCGGGTCATGCCGCCGTAAAAGAATGCCACCCCCGGTGTCATAAGCAGCACGAGCGCCGCTGAAACCATCACCCAGACGTGACCTGCTGACAGATCCATCTTCACGTCCCTTCACCTTTGGCGGGCCTTTCCCGCCTGGAAAGAACTCTGCCGGGGCCAGATTTCCGGGTGTGCCTGATGGTGTTGCCGGGAGGTTACAAAGCCCGGGTTCCGGTAAAAGGCCCGTGTCGGTCCGGTTTCGGGGAGGTTTCGCCGGGCAGGCGCCCGCATGGCCGCAGGATGCGGAGAGTCCCTGTGGCAGGATTGGTGGCACTGTCTCAAACCGAAGGACCATCCGTGCCACAAGACCTCCCCACCGACCGTGACGCCGCTCCCGGAGAGCGCCGGAAGCCCCGCAGGAAAAAACTGCTTGCCGGCGCCGCCGCACTGGCCGTCGCAGCAGCGGCCGCCGTCACCGTCCCGGTTCTCCTGGACGGCGACGAAGCTCCCGCCGCAGGGCCCACCGGGGCCACCTTCAGCGTTGAATCCGCTCCCACGCTTCCTCCCGCTCCCGAGTTCAGCTATTACCAGCAGGCCGGTCCCCCGGCCGGCTCACCCCTGAACCCGGTGGCGCCGCTCTCAGTCAAGATCGCCGCGGAAACCACCGGAACGTTCCTTCCCGACGGCCTCGTGGGCCTCTCGCTGGAGGCCACCGACCTGGCCGATCCGTCCCTGTCCGGCGATAACCCGGAAATGGTGGAGTCGCTGTCCGGCCTCGGACGGCCGCTGCTGCGTTTCGGCGGCAACGCCGTGGACCGCCGGTTCTTCTGGACTTCCACCGGCGAAGCCATCCCGGGGAACCTCAAGGGGGACAAGGCCCACCCCGTGCGTGCCGTAACCCCCGCGGACCTGCAGCGGGTCAACACCCTCCTGGAAGCGGTGGACGGCGAGATTGCCCTGACCGTGGATCTGGGTAACTACGATCCGGCCCGGGCTGCCGATATGGCCAAGGCCGCCTCTGCCGCCTTCGGCGAGCGCCTGACCGGCATCACTGTGGGCAATGAGCCCAACGGGTTCGCCAAAACGGGCCTGCGCGGTTCCGGGTACGGGATCCCGGACTACCTCACCGAGCTGAAGGCCTACGCCGACGCCATTTACGCTGTGGCCCCCGAGGTCCCGATTATCGGGCCGGGAACCTACGAGTCGTCCTGGTGGAAGGCTTTTGCCGAGACTCCCCTGCCGCAGGAGAGGATCCTTTCCTTCCATCATTACCCGCTGTCCTCCTGCGAGGGGTCCGACCCGCTGGGCAAGCCGGTCATGTCCAACCTGACCAACCGGCACATCCACGACCATGGCAACAACTTCCGGAGTGAAGCCCTGAAACCGGCCCTCGCCAACGGATTGGAGACCTGGATCCCGGAAACCGGCGTGTCAGCATGCCCCGGTTCCAACGAGACCACGAAAACCCACGCCTCGGCACTGTGGAGCGCCGACTACGCCCTGAGCGCGGCGCAGCTGGGGATTTCCCGCGTCAGCTTCCACAGCTCCCTCATCACCTGCACCGGCGGTCCGCCCATGTCTGCCATCTGCATCGGCGGGGAATACCTTCAGCCCAACGGGCGCGTGGACGAGCGGGCGAACTACTACGGCCTGTCCATGGTCGCCGAGATGCCCGCCGGAGACTTCCTCAAGCTGGAGACTGCATCGGGTGACCTGGCCTACCCCTACGCCGTCCGCCACGCGGACGGCAGCATCAGTGTTGTGGTGGTGAACAACCACAATCCGGAGACGGACGCCCAGGCCCAGGTCACGCTGGAGCTGCCGGGCAAGGCCCTCACCGGCACCATGTCGCAGATGACCGGCCCGGCGTACGGTGCCCAGGACGGCACTCTCATTGACGGGGCGCCCGCGGAGGGGACCCCGGCAGCGGAGCGGCTGACCGTCCCCGGGTTTGCGTACGGGTCCAGCACCCAGACCTTCCCGCTGACGGCCGGGACGGTCACGGTCCTGAACTTCACGTTCTAAGGCACGTCCGCGCACGGTGTCCGTGCTCCGGACAGCGCAATGCCCCGCCCTCCTTGTGGAGGGCGGGGCATTGTCTTTGGGGACCTGCGGCTAGCTCAGCAGTGCGTCCACGAAGCTCTCGGCTTCGAAGGGTGCCAGGTCATCGGCGCCTTCGCCCAGGCCGACCAGCTTGACGGGCACGCCCAGGGTGCGCTGGATGGCGACGACGATTCCGCCCTTGGCGGTGCCGTCCAGCTTTGTCAGGACAATGCCGGAGATGTTGACCACCTCGGCGAAGACCTTCGCCTGGGTCAGGCCGTTCTGCCCGGTGGTGGCGTCCAGGACCAGCAGGACCTCGTCCACGGCGGCCTGCTTCTCAATGACGCGCTTGACCTTGCCGAGCTCGTCCATCAGGCCGACCTTGTTCTGCAGCCGCCCGGCGGTGTCGATGAGCACCACGTCCACTTCACCGTCGATGCCGGCCTTGACCGCTTCGAAGGCCACCGATGCCGGGTCCGCGCCGTCAATCTCCGAGCGCACGGTGGGTACGCCCACTCGCTGGCCCCAGGTGGCCAGCTGCTCGGCCGCTGCGGCGCGGAAGGTATCCGCGGCGCCCAGCAGCACATCCTTATCCTCGGCCACCAGGACGCGGGCCAGCTTGCCCACCGTGGTGGTCTTGCCGACGCCGTTGACGCCCACCACCATCACCACGGCCGGAGTCTCGGCGTGGCGCTCGACGGCGAGGGAGCGGTCCATGGTCGGATCGACCAGCTTGATCAGTTCCTCGCGCAGCATGGCGTGGACTTCCTGCGGGTCCTGGCTGCCGGAGACCTTCACCCGTGAGCGCAGCGCGTCCACCAGTTCCATGGTGGGTTCGGTGCCGAGATCGGCGAGGAGCAGGGTTTCCTCAATCTCATCCCAGACGTCTTCGTCGATCTTGTCACTGGAAAGCAGGGCCAGCAGCGCCTTGCCCAGAGCGTTGTTGGATTTGGCCAGCCGTGCCCGCAGCCGGGCCAGGCGGCCCTGTACCGGTTCCGGCGTCTCGATGGTCCGGGCCGGCGGGGCGGGGGTTTCCTCCAGGTCGCGGAGGTCGTCGGGAACAACGACGCCGGTCTCCCCCGGCGGCGCTTCCAGGGTGTCGGTGCCGGCGCCGGATCCGGTGACCGGATCATTGGCGTCGCGCCGGGTGGGATACATGCTCTTGGGGGTGCGCCGGGTCCTTACCAGCAGCGCAGCCACAGAGCCGACCACAGCCAGGGCGACGAGGACGTAGATCACTATCGATAGGGTCTCATTCACGCTTCCAAGCTTCTCATATGCCGCTCACGGCCCACCCGGGCATCTGAGAGAATCAGCTTATTATGGTGCGCACTCCCCGAATCCGAATCCCGCAGGAAATCAAGGTCCTCATCGCGGCCGCCTTCGTCATTGCCCTCGGCTTCGGCATTGTGGCCCCGGTACTGCCGCAGTTCGCCCTGAGTTTCGACGTAGGCGTCACGGCGTCGTCGGTAATCGTCAGCGCCTTCGCCTTCACCCGGCTGGTGTTCGCCCCGGCCGGCGGCGTGCTGCTGGAAAAACTCGGTGAACGCCCGGTGTACATTGCCGGCCTGCTGATCGTGGCGCTGTCCACGGCCGCCTGCGCCTTCGCCCAGAGCTACTGGCAGCTGCTGGTCTTCCGCGGCCTGGGCGGCATCGGCTCCACCATGTTCACCATTTCCGCCATGGCGCTCATCATCCGGCTTGCACCCCCTGAAGTCCGCGGACGGGTGTCCAGCGCCTATGCCTCGTCCTTCCTGCTCGGCAATATCGGCGGGCCGCTGCTCGGCGGCCTGCTGGCAGGTTTCGGCCTGCGCATCCCGTTCCTGGTCTATGCCGGCGCCCTGGTGGTGGCGGCCGGGGTGGTGTACCTGCGGCTCAAGGACGCCCGGCCCGCCCCCGGTGTGGAGGAAGCCAAGCCCGCCGCCCTGCCGGTCCTGACCGTACGGGAAGCGCTCCGCGATTCGGCGTACCGGGGCGCCCTGGTCTCCTCCTTCGCCAACGGCTGGTCCTCCTTCGGCGTCCGGAATGCCCTGGTGCCCCTGTTCGCCGCTGCCGCCCTGTCCGCCGGGCCCGAGGTGGCCGGCATTTCCCTGACCGCCTTCGCCGTGGGCACCGCCGCCGTCCTGACGTTCTCCGGACGGCTGGCCGACAGCTGGGGCCGCCGCCCGCTGCTGCTGATCGGGCTGGCAGTGAACGCCGTGGCCACGGCGATGATCGGTTTCAGCTCCAGCGTGACCGAATTCCTGATCATCTCCGTCATCGCCGGCATGGGCACCGGCCTGCTCAACCCGGCCCAGCAGGCCGCTGTCGGCGACATCATCGGCAACGGCCGCAGCGGCGGCAAGGTCCTGGCCACCTTCCAGATGGCCAGTGACACCGGCGCCATCGCCGGGCCGGTGCTGGCGGGCATGCTCGCGGATTCCCTGGGCTACTCGTGGGCCTTCGGGGTGACCGGCGGCATTGTGGCCATGGCGTTCGTCGCCTGGCTGGCCGCGCGGGAAACCCTGCCTTCGCGCAAGGCCGCCGAGGCCCGCACTACCATCGAGGAATGAAGCCTTTCCTGCTTGTTGCCACCCGCGCCGAAGATGAGGCCGCCGATGAGGAGTATGCCTCGTTCCTTCGCTTCGGCGGCCTGGCCGAAGAGCAGCTGCACCGGGTCCGGCTGGAAAAGGAGCCGCTGCCGCCGGTGAACCTGGACGAGTACAGCGGCATCATCGTCGGGGGCAGCCCCTTCAATTCCAGCGACCCGGAGGAGTCCAAATCCGCAGTGCAGCTGCGGGTGGAGGCAGAACTCGCAAAGCTGCTGGACGACGTCGTCGCCCGCGACTTCCCGTTCTTCGGCGCCTGTTACGGCGTGGGAACGCTGGGCCGGCACCAGGGCGGCACGGTGGACCGCCGCTACGGCGAGCCCATCGGACCGGTGGAGGTCCGGCTGACCGCCGAGGGCCGGCGGGATCCGCTGCTGGACGGGGTTCCGGACAGTTTCGCGGCCTATGTGGGGCACAAGGAAGCCGTGGCCGAGCTGCCGCCGCATGCGGTGAACCTGGCGGGATCGGCCACCTGCCCGGTCCAGATGTTCCGGATCAAGTCCAACCTGTACGCCACCCAGTTCCATCCGGAACTGGATGTGGCCGGTCTGCTGACCCGGATATCCGTGTACCGGCACGCCGGATATTTCCCGCCGGAGGAAGCGGAGACCGTCATGGAGGCCGTCCGCGGCTCGGCGGTGCACGTGCCTCCGCAGGTGCTGGCCAACTTCACCGCCCGGTACGCCCGCTAGCTACCGCGGCCCGGCGCGGCCCGCCGTACCGCGGTCAGCTGCCGGTCCCGGGGTCAGCTGCCGGTCCCGCGTTCGATCCGCTGGCTGATGACGGTCGAAACGCCGTCGCCGCGCATCGTCACGCCGTAGAGGGCGTCCGCCACCTCCATGGTGCGTTTCTGGTGCGTGATGACAATCAGCTGGCTGGATTCACGCAGCTCCTCGAAGATGCCGATGAGCCGGCCGAGGTTCGTATCATCGAGCGCCGCCTCCACTTCGTCCATGACGTAGAACGGTGAGGGCCTGGCCTTGAAGATGGCCACCAGCAGCGCCACTGCGGTCAGCGACCTCTCTCCCCCGGACAGCAGCGAAAGCCGCTTGATCTTTTTGCCGGCCGGCCGCGCCTGCACTTCGATGCCGGTGGTCAGCATGTTCTCCGGTTCGGTGAGCACCAGGCGGCCCTCGCCGCCCGGGAACAGCCGCGCAAACACGTGTTCAAACTGTTCGGCGGTGTCGCGGTAGGCGGCCGTGAAGACTTCCTCCACCCGGCGGTCGACGTCCGCAATGATGTCCAGCAGGTCCCGGCGGGTGGCTTTCAGATCCTCCAGCTGGGTGGAGAGGAACTGGTGGCGTTCCTCCAACGCGGCGAATTCCTCCAGGGCGAGCGGGTTGACCTTGCCCAGGGCGGCCAGGTCCCGCTGCGCCCGTTTCAGCCGCTTTTCCTGTTCGGCCCGCACATAGGGGACGCCCTGCATGAGTGGATTGCCGTCCTCGTCCACCGGGATGTGCAGTGCCGCCCATTTGTCCGCTCCGGCGCCTTCGGCTTCCGCCGGCACCGGGACCGGCTGGTCGGGGCCGAAATGGGCCAGCAGGTGCTCGGCGGTGACGCCCAGCTCTTCCAGTGCGCGGGCTTCCAGTGCCTCGATCCGCAGGGCGTGCTGGGCACGGTTGAGTTCATCCCGGTGCACGGAGTCGGTGAGCCCGGCAAGCTCGGCTGCGGCTTCAACGTTGGCTGCGCGCACGGACGAGAGTTCGGCGTCGCGCGCGGCTCGGGTCGCCTCGGCGCGGTCCCTTTCCTCCGCCGCGAGCGACAACGAGTGCTGCAGGCGGGCCAGCACAGTCTCGGCCGCGGCGGCCACGGCTTCAGCCCGGGCCTGCTGCCGGGCACGGTGCCGGGCGCGTTCAGCTGCTGCCGCCCTTGCCCGCTGTTCTGCCGCTGCCGCCCGTTCCAGCGATTCTGCCCGCCCGGACACTGCCTTCAGCTGCTCCTCCGCTGACCGCAGCGCCAGCCGGGCATCCATTTCCGCCCGGCGGGCCGAGGCCGCCCGCAGCGCCAGCGCGTCGCGCTCGGCGGCGGACGGTTCCGCGTCGGGCAGCTGTTCCTGCCCGGCGGCGGCAAGCCTGCCGGACACCGTTGCCAGGTGCTCTTCCGCGTCCGCCACATTTGCCTCCGCAGTGGCCACCAGCGCGGCAAGGCGTTCGGCTTCGCCCGTGGCGGCCCTGACCGCGGAGGCCAGTGTGCCAAGGCGCTCGGCAACGGCGGCCAGCCGGGCATCGGACTCGTGCAGTGCGGACAGCGCTGCTTTGCTGCGGGCCCGGCAGGCGTCGACCCGGGCTTCCGCCTCGGCCATGCCTGCACCGGCCTGCTCCGCCCGGCTCCGCGCAGCGGCCAGCCGGGCATCGGTCTCCTCCACCGCGGCCTGGATCTCGATGAGCCCCGGCGCCGAGGCTGATCCGCCGCGGGCGCTGAAGGCGGTCAGCACGTCCCCTTCCGGGGTCACGGCGGTGGCGGCCGGCCGGGCGGTGACCAGTGCCACGGCATCATCCAGGGTTTCCACCGCCACCGTATCCGCCAACAGCACGTTCAGTGCTGCCTGCATCCTGGGGTCGGCGCTGATCAGGGACAGGACCGGCATTGCCCCGGGCGCCAGGGCGGGAGTGTCCGCGGCGGGCGGGTTCCCCTGCCCGGCCGGAAGCCCGCCCAGCAGCAGCTCGACCTGCCCGCCGCCGGTGTCCTTGAGGTGGCGCAGCGCCCGGGCAGCAGCGTCCAGATCTTCCACGGCCAGGGCATCCGCCGAAGCACCCAGGGCCGCCGCGACCGCCCGCTCGTACCCGGGCTTGACGCTGATCAGGTCCGCCAGCGGCGCCAGGAGACCCGCCACTTCGGCCTCGCGCAGCGCCCCGCTGCCGTCGCGGCGATCCAGCCCGACGGCGAGTGCCTCCCGGCGCGCCGCCAGTGTCTCCATCTCGCGCACCGCTTCATTCCGGGTGCCCGCCAGCTGTTCCAACGTTGCCCGGGCGGCGTCCAGCTCTGCTTGGGCCGCCTCGTACCCGGCGTCCAGGTCCGCTTCACCGGCTTCGGCGCCGGCGGCGGAAGCCTCCAGCTGCTCAAACTCCGCCTGTGCTGCTGCCCGGCGTTCCCCGGTCGCCGTGATCGATGCCTGCAGCCGCTCCAGTTCGGCCTGTGCGGAGGCCAGCCGGGAGCGGGCCGCCTCCTCCTGCCCGGACAGCCGGGCCAGTCCCTCGCGGCGGTCCGCCGCAGCACGGAGCACGGCAGCGAAGCGTTTCTCCTCGGCAGCGGCCTCTTCCTCGGCGTCCTCGCGGATTTCCACGGCGTCCTCCAGCCGTGCCTGCCGGTCGCGGATGTCCGCTTCGAGTGCCGCCGCGTCCGCCCGTACCCGCTCCGCGGAGGCCAGCAGCTGTTCCGGGTCCCGGCCGGAACCGGCTGCGGGCTCTTCGGTCCCCAGCAGCCGGGCACGTTCAGCCGCGAGCGCGCCGAGCGAGCGGAACCGTTCCTGCAGCGAAGACAGCTCATACCAGGTCTCCCGGGCGGCGTTCAGCGCCGGAGCTGCCTGGGCGGCCAGCGCCTCCAGCTCCGACTGCCGCAGCCGGCCGGCGGCTACGGCCTCCTCGACCTGCGCCCGCCGTGCCTTGAGCGCCGCTTCATCTGCGGCCTCTTTTTCGTAGGATGCCTTCAAGGTGGCCAGATCATCAGCGAGCAGGCGTGAGCGGGCGTCGCGGACATCCTGCTGCACGGTCTTGGCACGGCGCGCCACGGCCGCCTGTTTGCCCAGCGGGCCGAGCTGGCGGCGCAGTTCGGCAGTCAGGTCCGCCACCCGCGCCAGGTTGGCCTGCATGGCCTCGAGCTTGCGCAGCGTTTTTTCCTTGCGCCGGCGGTGTTTGAGGATGCCGGCGGCCTCCTCGATAAACCCGCGGCGTTCCTCCGGCGTCGCGTGCAGCACCTTGTCCAGCTGGCCCTGCCCGACGATGACATGCATCTCACGGCCCAGGCCGGAGTCGGAGAGCAGTTCCTGGATGTCCAGCAGCCGGCAGGGGCTGCCGTTGATCGCGTACTCGGATCCGCCGGCACGGAAAAGGGTGCGCGAGATGGTGACTTCGGAGTATTCGATCGGCAGGGCGCCGTCGGCGTTGTCGATGGTCAGCGATACCTGCGCCCGGCCCAGCGCCTGCCGGCCCGAGGTGCCGGCAAAGATCACATCCTCCATCTTCCCGCCGCGCAGTGTTTTCGCGCCCTGCTCCCCCATCACCCAGGCCAGGGCATCCACTACGTTGGACTTCCCGGAACCGTTGGGGCCCACCACGGCTGTCACGCCGGGTTCAAACTCAAAGGTGGTGGCCGATGCGAAGGACTTGAAGCCTCGCATGGTCAGGGTCTTCAGATGCACTGGGGTTAATCTCTCCTGCCGGGGTTGATCTCCTAAATCTACGCGGTTAGCGTCAAAATTCCGCTCTACTCGGAGAGCGTAATCCGGCTTTTCCCTGCTGAATCACCGGGCCGGAAAGTACGCTGATAAATGAGTCATATGATTTTAGGGCGTGGATGCAGGCTTCACGGCGGCCGCCAGCGCGATAGATACATCATCAGACAAGGCAGGCATTTTGACCGGGAACTTCAACTTCCAGCACTCCAACTCGGCCATCCTCAGCGTTAACAGCGTTGAAGCTCCGGTGGTAATGACGTCCAGTTCCTTCGACGAACGGCTTGAGCCTTCGCTGAAGCGGCTGCGGCTTTCCAAACGGCTGCTGGAACGGGTTGCCGGCGTCAGCGAGCGCCGGTGGTGGGCCCCGGGTTCCGCGTTCGACGACGGCGCGATCGAAGCGGGAGCGAAAGCGCTGGCCGAATCCGGCGTCGACGCCTCCCAGATCGGCCTGCTGATCAACACTTCGGTTACCCGCCGGAACCTCGAGCCTTCAGTAGCCGTGAAGATCCACCACGGCCTGGGGCTGCCCTCCTCGGCGATGAACTTCGACCTGGCCAACGCATGCCTCGGCTTCGTCAACGGCATCACCCTGGCCTCCAACATGATCGATTCCGGGCAGATCAACTATGCCCTGATTGTGGCCGGCGAAGATTCCCAGGGTGTGCAGGAAGCCACCTTCGAGCGGCTCAACCGTCCCGATTCCACCCGTGAGGACTACCTGCGGGAGTTCGCCACCCTCACGCTGGGCTCCGGCGCAGCGGCAGCGGTGATCGGCCGGGCGGACAAGCACCCCGGTTCGCACCGGATCCTCGGCGGCGTTTCGCGCGCCGGCACCCAGCATCACGAGCTGTGCGTAGGCGGCGTCGACGGCATGTACACGGACACCAAGGGCCTGCTGGACGGCGGGCTGGAGCTGGTGGTGGACGGCTGGAACGAGGCACAGGAGAACGGCTGGAACTGGACCGGCATGGACCGCTATGTGACCCACCAGGTGTCCAATTCCTACACCAACGCCATCATTAAGGCCGTGGACCTGGACCGCGAAAAGGTGCCGATCACCTTCCCGAACTGGGGCAATGTGGGGCCGGCGTCACTGCCGATGACCCTGGCCCAGGAATCGCGGACCCTGAGCCCCGGCGACCGGGTGCTGTGCATGGGCGTGGGCTCCGGCCTGAACACCACGATGATGGAGATCGCGTGGTAGAAGAGCTCTGGCCCGGCGTACCCCACGCCTGGTCCGCGTTTGTCCGTGTGCCCTCCACCGCCGCCGTCGACGTTCCCGGCAGCGTGCACAAGTGGCACATCCTCGATAACGGCCCCCAGCTTGCCGCCGCAGGCATCGAACCGGCGGGAACCCTGCTGTGTGTGCACGGCAACCCCACCTGGTCCTACCTTTGGCGCAGCCTGCTGGCCGCCGGGTCCACGGCGGAGAAGCCGTGGCGCGTGGTGGCCGTTGACCAGCTGGATATGGGTTTCTCCGACCGCACCGGCGTCTTCCGCCGCCTGGAGGACCGGATCACGGATCTCGGCAACCTGACGGACACCCTGGGCATCACGGGGCCGGTGGTCACCGTCGGCCATGACTGGGGAGGCGTCATTTCCCTGGGCTGGGCGCTGCGGCACCGCCGCCAGCTGGCCGGTACCATCCTGACCAACACCGCGGTCCATCCGGCCGGATTCTCCCTGCCGCCGGCCCTGAAGCTGGCGTTGCATCCTGCCGTCCACCCGTGGGGCACCCGCAGCACCGACGCCTTCATCCGCGTCACGCACTCCCTGGCACAGCCTGCCCTGAGCACCCCGGTCAAGGACGCCTTCTCCCTGCCGTACCGCAGCGCGGTCCGCCGCCAGGGCGTGGCAAACTTCGTCGCCGACATCCCCGCCGATGAAACGCACCCGAGCTGGCGTGCGCTCAACGCCGTGGCCGACGGCATCCGCCGGCTCAACGTTCCCTCGCTGGTCCTCTGGGGCCCCAAGGACCCGGTGTTCTCCGACCGGTATCTGCGTGACCTGCTCGAGCGCATGCCTGCCTCCTCGGTACACCGGTTTGAGGGCGCAAGCCACCTGCTGCCCGAAGACGTGGATATCGCCTCACCGGTTTTCAGCTGGCTGAAGAGCGCCGTGGAAGCGCCGGCGGATACCTCGCTGCGGCGCAGCGAACCGTTCCGCCCCATGCTGGCCGAACTCGACGAGCGGGCAGGCGACACGAGTGCCGCCGTCGTCGACATGGCACCCCTGGACGGCAACGGCACCGGTCCCCGCACCCTGTCCTGGGCCGGTCTTGCCGAACGGGTCAATGCCCTGGCCGCCGGCCTGGCTGCAGCCGGGGTCCGCCCCGGCACGCGGGTGAACCTGCTGGTGCCGCCGGGCATTGAACTGACCTCGCTGATCTACGCCTGCCTGCGCCTGAACGCCGTCATTGTGGTGGCCGACGCCGGGCTGGGCACCAAGGGACTCGGCCGGGCGATCAAGGGCGCCGGGCCGGCCTTCCTGATCGGTATTGACCGGGCCCTCATCGGTGCCCGGGCCTTCGGCTGGCCGGGGATCCGGATCAGCGTCGACGAGCTCTCCCCTGCCCGCAAGCGCCTGCTCGGCGTTCAGCACTCGGTGGCGGAACTGATTGCCGACGGCGCAGGCTCCGACGTTCCGTGGCACCCCGTGGATCCCGACGCCGATGCCGCCGTCCTGTTCACTTCCGGCTCCACCGGACCGGCCAAGGGCGTGGTCTACACGCACCGGCAGCTGGCCGCGATGCGCGATGCCATCCGGAACACCTATCACCTGCGCGCCGGCACGTCCCTCGTGGCCGGGTTCGCGCCGTTCGCGCTGATTGGCCCCGCCCTGGGCGCGACGTCGGTAACCCCGGACATGGATGTCACGTCCCCGCGCACCCTGACGGCGGCCGCCCTCGCCGACGCCGCCGTGGCCGTGAACGCCACCACCGTCTTCGCCTCTCCGGCCGCGCTGGCCAACGTGCTGGCCACCTCCGACGGGCTGGACGCGGTGCAGAAGAAAGCGCTGGAAAAGGTGGAGGTGCTGCTCTCTGCCGGGGCTCCCATTGCCGAACCCCTCCTTGCCCGGGTGCAGGACCTGGTTCCCAACGCCGCCCTGCATACCCCTTACGGCATGACCGAAGCCCTGCCGGTGACGGACATCAGCCTGGAAGGCATCCGTGCCGCCGGTTCCGGCAACGGCGTCTGCGTTGGAACACCGGTGTCCGGTGCGCGGGTGGCCATCGCCGAGGTGTTCCCGGACGGCTCGGTCGGCAGCGAGCCGCTGACCGCCGCGAACCGCACCGGCGAAATCCTGGTCAGCGCCCCGCACGTCAAGGACCGCTATGACCGGCTGTGGATCACCGAACGGCACAGTTCCTCGATTCCCGGCTGGCACCGTACCGGCGACGTCGGCCACCTCGACGACGACGGCCGGCTCTGGGTGGAGGGGCGTCTGGGACATATCCTCACCACCGCGGGCGGTGTCCGCACCCCGGTGGCCGGGGAACAGGCGGCGGAAACCGTCGACGGTGTAGGCCGTGTAGCCGTGGTCGGCGTCGGTCCCGCCGGGAGGCAGGTCCCCGTAGCCGTCCTGGAAACCTCTCCCCCGGTCCGCCGGGCGGGTACGGCGGATGCCGGGCTGGCCGCCGCTGTACGCTCCCGGGTCCTTGAGCTGTGCGGGTATGACCTCGCCGCGGTGCTGGTGCTTCCGGCCATGCCGACCGATATCCGGCACAACTCCAAGATCGACCGCACGGCGCTGGCAGGCTGGGCCTCTCAGCTGCTGGCCGGCGGTCCCGTGCCGAAGCTGGGCAAGCACGGGAAAGGCGGTCCTGCTGTTCCGGCTGCCGGCTCGCCTGTTCCCGGCACGGCGACTGCCTTCGAAGGGGCATCCCGATGAGCCTGGTCCCCCGCAATGTCCTGGTGACCGGTGCCAGCGGGTTGCTCGGCGGCGCAGTCGCCGATCTGCTGGCCGCCCAGGGCCACAAGGTCCGCACTTTCCAGCGCCGTCCGGGCCTGGACGGCACGGATTTCGTGGCCGGGTCCGTCTCGGATCCTGCCGCCGCGGCCCGGGCCGTCGAAGGCATGGACGCCGTGATCCATCTTGCTGCGAAGGTGTCCTTCACGGGCGACTGGCAGGAGTTCGAGGACACCAACATCTTGGGGACCCAGGTCCTCCTCAAGGCAGCCCGTGCCGCCGGGGTACGCGACGTCGTTTTCGTTTCCTCGCCCTCGGTGGCCCATTTCGGTGAACCGATTGCCGGTGCCGGAGCAGGCACGGCCGATCCGGCACGTGCCCGGGGCTTCTACGCAGCATCCAAGGCCGAGGCCGAACTGCTGGCCCTGGCCGCCAATTCGCGCGATTTCCGGGTGACGGCCATCCGGCCCCACATTGTCTGGGGTCCCGGCGATACCCAGCTGGTGGAACGGGTGATCGACCGTGCCCGGTCCGGGCGCCTGCCCCTGCTCGATGCCGGTGCCGCCCTGATTGATACCACCTACATCGATAACGCCGCCGCCGCCATTGTCCGCGGGCTTTACCGGATGGACGCAGCGCAGGGCAAGGCCCTGGTGGTGACCAACGGGCAGCCCCGCCCGGTGGGAGAGCTGATTGCCGGTATTTGTGCCGCTGCGGGCGTGAAGACGCCCGGGTGGAGTGTGCCCGGAAAAATTGCCCGAAAGGCCGGAAGCGTGATTGAGCGTGCCTGGCTGGCGGCAGGCAGGCGCGGGCTGGTCCATGACGAGCCGCCGATGACCCGCTTCCTGGCCGAACAGCTTTCCGCCTCGCACTGGTTCGACCAGAGCGAGACCCGCGCCGTCCTGGACTGGACGCCCGAGGTGTCCATCGAAGACGGTATGGCCCGGCTGGCCGGACACTACGGCGGCCGCGCCCCCAACTCCTAGGATGAGCGTTGTGAACAGCCTGCAGAAAATTGAATCCTGGCCCGTGGATAACGCTGCCGTCGCCGTTGTCGGCGCGGACGGCCAGGTGCTGGGAACCGCCGGCGACCAGGAGCGGCGCTTTCCGCTGGCATCGGTTACCAAGCTGCTGAGCGCCTACACCGTGCTCATTGCCCTGGACGAAGGTGCGCTGGAGCTGGACCAGCCGGCCGGGCCGGAAGGCTCCACCGTGCGGCACCTGCTGGCCCATTCCGGCGGCTACGATTTCGGCGACCGTACCGTCCGCTACGAGCCGGGTACCCGGCGGCTGTATTCCAACGCGGGCTTTGAAGTGCTGGGCGAAAAGCTCGAAGAAGCTACCGGCATCTCTTTTGCCGATTACATGCGTGAAGGCCTGTTGCAGCCCCTGGGAATGTCCGGCACGGCACTGGAGGGCTCCCCGGCTGCCGGCGGGGTCTCCACTGCTGCTGACCTGTCGCGGTTCGCGGCTGAGCTGCAGGCCCCGGACCTGACCGATCCGGGCCGGCTGGAGGAAGCAACCCAGGTGGTCTTCCCCGGACTCGCCGGAGTACTGCCGGGCTTTGGCCGGCAGAAGGAGAATGACTGGGGCCTGGGCTTCGAGATCCGGGACCACAAATCACCGCACTGGACCGGAGCCAACAGTTCGCCGAAGACCTTCGGGCATTTCGGTCAGTCCGGCACGTTCCTGTGGGTGGACCCGGACGCGCAGGCTGCCGCCGTCTGCCTCACGGACCGGGACTTCGGACCGTGGGCGGCAGAAGTCTGGCCTCCCTTCACAGATGCAGTGCTGGCCGAGCTCGCGGAGCGCTAGTACGCGTTAGGCAGCCCGCAGGTAATCCACGATGCAGGTCTCCAGGCTTCCGGTCTCCAGGCTTCCGTTGGAGCCGGTACCGGGCGTCTCTCCCCCTCCGGGCAGCGGCGGCGCCGTGGACTGGTAGGTATGCCCCGTCGGGGTGGTGGTTTCTACCGTGTGCGGCCCCGGTTGGTCGACCGTCCGGCTCTGCCAATCAGGTGCTTCCTTCGCCTGGTTGCATGCCTCACACAGTCCCTGTCCGTTGGCGGCACTGGTCGCGCCGCCTTCCCGGTGTGGCCGGATGTGGTCCAGATGCCTGATCGGCGCCCCGCACCACGGCATCCGGCAGGTCTGGTCCCTTGCAGCAATAAACCGTGCCAGGGATCGTGGAAACAACCGGGTGCGTGCATCCATCCCGATAAGTTGGCCGGAATCAGGCGCGGTATACAACCGTCGGATCCAGCGCTCAGCAGCCTTGTCCCGTCTGGGCTGTCCGGGCCCGTGTCGCGGGGAGTCCCCCTTCCCGCCGGCGTTGTCCACACCGGCCTTCAGGTCACCAGCGTTGTCCTCCCTGCCGGCGTTCAGGTCACCAGCGGCGCCCCGTACCAAGTCCCTCGCCCATTGAGCGGGAATCGGACCGTACCCCGGGACCAGCGCAGGCTCCGAATCCCCGTCCAGCAGGGTCCGATCTGACATCACCAACTGGACTTCCACCTTCATTTGCCCTGCCTCAGCCTCCCCGGTGATCCGTTCCACCAGGGTGTCGGCCATGATCTGTCCCCGCCCGCGGGCATCCCCCTGGGCACGGAGCCGATCTGCTTCACGCGACAAAGCAGCATAAACGCCAACACCCTGTGCCACAGGCAGGAGTCCGGTCAGGTAGGTCATGGTGTCCGGCGCAGGACGGCAGGAAACAAACCGCTCGGAGTGCGCCTTGGCCGCACGCTTCACCGCTGCCGCCGGGTCAAGCCGATACGCAGCGCCCCGCGCACGCGAAATAATTTGCCGGTCCCCCAGCCCTTCAAGCACATCCGGATCTCCGGCAACTTCTGTGTCCACGCGCTGCCGGTCCTCCAAGCTGAGGCACGCCGTCTCGCGGACGAGCAAGGTTGCCCGCCACTCGCTGATCCTTCCTTCCGTCAGCGCCTGCAGGGTGCACGGCATTTCGGAAGTCAGCACCTTCGCAAAGCCCAGCAGCCGTCCCCCGCGACTGGGCGATTCCCGCCGTGCCAGGGCTATCTGGGAAGCGACGCCACGCCCCAGCTCCTCCCGCCGGAGGCCAGCGGCTGCCTGCTTACGCCGCTGCGAGGCATCAAATGCCGCAGCAGCCCTGGCCTGCGCCGCCGATGCTGCCGCCTTCAGCTCCTCGAGTGCACGGATCCGATCAATGAGTTCGCTGTCTTCCCGTTCGCTGTCTTCCCGCTCCGCACCGGAAAAAACGTCGTTCCCGAGCGCCTCAACCCAGCCAGCCACCACTGCAGTACCGGCGGTCAAACCACCGGCCTGCCTGTGACCTGAAGAGCGACAGTATTCGAACATGTGTTCGAGTCTAAGGCCCGGACAGGAGCCGTTCCAGTGAAAAACTACCTGTTTAACCACCCGTTTTGCGCCGTCCTTTTTGTCCTGTGAATCCCGGTGGACCCCATCCGAAGAACGCCCCCGGTGCGGGCTTGGAGCACGATGGGGACGGAAGACACGATGGGCGAGGGAAGGAGTCGAACGCCGTACGCTACCGGTACACACCCGAAAGAGGTCCACCGTGAAGATCTTCGATCCGCAAGTCATCCTGTTCGTTGCCGACATCTCCCGGGCGGCACGCTTCTACGCGGCTTTCGGCTTCACTGAAGACTTCCGCGCAACAGGAGCAGACGGAGCCCCGTTCAAGATCGAGTTGTCGCTGGAAAGCTTCGAACTCGGTCTGGCTCTGCCCGGTCCGGCAGCCGAAGCCCACGGGCTCACCCCGGTCACGCTGGGGCATCGAGCATGCCTCACCCTCTGGACCGACGACGTCGCTGCCGCCTATGCCATGGCTATCGATGCCGGAGCAAAGGACCTTCAGGGCCCGCACCCGTTCCTGGACGGAAAGCTGCAGGTTGCCTTCGTGGAGGACCCCGACGGACATCCGCTCCAGTTTGTGGAACGGCAGAGCTGAAACCTACCAGCGCCCGTTCCGCGGCCGCGGCTGGCACACCGGACAGGAATAGGAGGACCGGTTCATAAACGAATCCCGGCGGATCAGGGTGTTGAGTCCCAATGCGGCGCACCGCGGGCAGGGTTCTCCTTCGCGGCCGTAGGCATTCAGCGACCGGGCAAAGTACCCGGAGGCGCCGTTGACGTTGACGTAGAGGGAATCAAAGCTGGTGCCGCCGGCGGCCAGGGCACGCGTCATGACATCCTGCACGGCTTCGACCAGCCGCAGCGCGTCTGCCCGGCGCATGGTGTCGGTGGCCCGGGCAAAGTGCATCCGTGCCGCCCAGAGGGACTCGTCCGCATAGATGTTCCCGACGCCGGAGATCAGCCCCTGGTCCAGCAGGGCCCGCTTGATGCCTGTCTTTCGGGCGCGCAGCCGGCGGTAGAACCCGTCAAAGGAAAAGGCCGGATCCAGCGGATCGCGGGCAATATGCGCCGCCTCGGAAGCCACCAGGGGTAATGCCGTCTCCGAGAGCCCGCCCGGTTCACCGTCGGGAGTGGGCACCAGGTCGGTGAGGAACACGCCGCCAAAGATCCGCTGGTCCACAAACCGCAGCTCCGCAGGCATCGGAGTGCCGGCAGCATCTGTGGCGGGGCTGAGCGTGAAGCGGACCTTGAGGTGCTTCTCATCGGGCAGGGAGGAATCCTCCATCAGCAGCTGCCCGCTCATCCCGAGGTGCGCCATCAGCGCCAGGTGCGGAACGCCGTCGTCGTGCCCGGGACCGGTGACCGAGGCGGATTCCACCAGCGGCAGCCAGAGGAACTTGCCGCGGCGTACGACGTCGGTAACCACGGCGCCTTCAAGGTTGCCGGCGAGGTCCTCGGGACCGGCGGCATGGCGCCGCACGGAACGCGGATCCAGGATCTGCACGCCGGTGATGGTGCGGCCGCGGACCCAGGATGCGAGTCCGCGGCGGACCACCTCTACTTCGGGAAGTTCAGGCACGGCCGGGGCCTTTAGGAACCGGCAGCCGCGGCGTCGGTCTTCTTGGCGTTGATCATCTTCCAGGAGGCAGCGGCAGCTTCCTGCTCGGCTTCCTTCTTGGAATGGCCGGTCCCGGTGCCGTACGGCTTGTCGCCGATATGGAGCACCGCCACGAAGCTGCGGGAGTGGTCCGGGCCGGAGCCGGTGACACGGTATTCAATGTCGCCCATTTTCCGGCTGGCGGCGATTTCCTGGATACTGGTCTTCCAGTCCGTGCCGGCGCCCAGCGCTTCGGCGTCGGACAGCAACGGACCGATCAGGCGCATCACCATCTGCCGGGCGGTTTCAATGCCGTGGTCCAAATACACGGCGCCGATCACGGCCTCCGTGGTGTCAGCCAGGATGGATGACTTATCCCGTCCGTTGGTCAGTTTTTCACCCTGGCCCAGCAGGATGTACTCCCCCAGACCCAGTTCGCGGGCAATGCCGGCGAGGGCGCGGGTACTCACGACGGCGGAGCGGCGCTTGGCGAGCTCACCTTCGGAGAGGTTCGGATTATCCCGGTAGAGCGCATCGGTTACCGAGAACCCCAGAATGGAGTCGCCCAGGAATTCCAGGCGTTCGTTCGTGGGGATGCCGCCCTGCTCATAGGCATAGGAGCGGTGCGTGAGTGCAAGACGAAGCGTCCCGGCGTCGATATCGACACCGAGACGCTTCATAAGCTCTTCAGTATTCTTCACTTTTTGGATACAACCCGAAAAGCAGTATTCACGGACCCGCCTGCAGCAGCATCCCTAAGGATGTACATCGCGGGCCCGAACACTGGTCTTAGACGTCCGCGACCTTGCGGCCCTTGTATTCAAGGAACAGCGCGGTGCCGGCGGAGTCGGTAACGACCTTGGCCTGGTGCGGCAGGCTATAGGTGACGCGGCCGTTCTCCACGGTCTTCACCAGGTTGGGCGCGGTCGCCTTCCACTGGGACCGGCGTGCACGTGTATTCGCGCGGGACATTTTCCGCTTCGGAACAGCCACGACTAACTCTCTTCTCTCTCGTCTGACTCTGTACTTGGTGCCGCAGTATCTTCTGCGGCGGTGCCGGTCAGCCCGGCGAGGGCTGCCCAGCGAGGATCCATGACTTCATGGTGGTGACCCGGATCCTCTTCAAGGCGCGCTCCGCATTCGGAGCAAAGGCCTTCGCAGTCTTCCCGGCACACCGGCTGGAACGGCATGGTAAGAACCACGGCGTCCCGCAATACCGGTTCAAGATCGATGACATCTCGCTCGATCCGGCGTTGCTCTTCTTCATCTTCTTCTTCGAAGGACTCAGCGTCCTCGTAGTAGAAGAGTTCCTGCACATCGACTTCTTGGTCGTACGCGAGTGGCTTCAGGCAGCGGCCGCATTCGCCCCTTACGGGAGCAATTACGTCGCCGGACACCAAAATCCCTTCGTGCACGGCCTCCAACCTCAGATCAAGCTCGAGGTCGGATCCTTCCGGAACGCCGATAAGCGCAACACCGAAGTCTTTCGGTGCCGGTACATGTTCATGCATGGTCCGCATCGTTCCCGGGCTGCGCCCGAGGTCCCTGACGTTGATAGCCAGGGGAGATTCCGGATTGGACCGCGAAAATTCGCTAATGAGAACTCCTGTAGAACATAGACCGACATATCATCTTAGCCTGACTTGCCGGTATCTCTCAAACTGCGGCTGACTGGCAGCCGAAGAACGCGTGCATGCACGGTGTTCCGAGACCAGTTTACCCGCCCTCGGCCGAACCGCTAACCGGCGGCCTGCGGGCCTGCCGGGGCACTGTCGCCTAGTGTTGTTACGTGCCTTCCCTCCTGCGGCTTCCGCGCCGACGCCTCCTCGTGCAGCTGACGACGGCGGCGCTGTGCGTTGGGTTCGTCTGGCTGCTGGTCGCGGTGAACCTTTTTGTGTATCCGTCCGCCGCGTCGGAGGATCCTCCCCGGGCCGACGCCGTCATCGTCCTGGCCGGTGCCAGCAGCGAGCGGCTGCCCGTGGGGCTGGAGCTGATGAGCGGGGACCATGCGCCGGTGCTGGCGCTCTCTGCCACCCATACGCCGGGGAACGCGCGGACCGACTATATCTGCACCCACAGCGTGAACCCGCGGGTGACGTGCTTTTCCCCGGAGCCCATGACCACCCGGGGTGAAGCGCGGGCGGTGGCCCGGCTGGCCAGGGACAACGGATGGGACAACATCATTGTGGTGACCTCCAGTTACCACGTCGCCCGGGCAGGCCTGAACCTGGAACAGTGCAGTTCCGCGGACATCACCCTGGTGGCGTCGCAGCCGGAGATTGGCCTGACCGACTGGATGGGCCGCTTCGTGGAGGAGACCGGCGGAATCGCGGCGGGCTTTATCCGCCCGGCCTGCGCCAACCCGGTGTAGGTCCGGCGGCCACTACTGCAGACGCTTCAGCACTACCCCGGGCACGTAGTCCGAAATGTCTCCGCCCAGCGAGGCGACTTCCTTGATCAGCGAGGAGGAGAGGTGGGTGTAGCTGCCCTCGGCCGGCAGGAACACGGTTTCGACGCCGGTGAGGTGCCGGTTCATCACGGCCATCGGCAGTTCGTACTGGTAGTCCTGGACGGACCGCAGGCCTTTCACAATGGCGTTGGCGCCGTGTTCGCGGCAGAACTCCGCCAGCAGGCCCTCCCCCATCGGAACCACCGACACGCCGCGCAGCGAGCCCAGGGTTTCCGACGCCAGCTCCAGGCGTTCTTCCGCGGAGAACCGGTACTTCTTTGCATAGTTGGTGGACACCGCCACGATCACTTCGTCAAAAAGACTCGCGGCGCGGGCAATCACCTCCACATGGCCGTTGTGGATGGGATCAAAGGAACCGGGGCATACAGCGCGTCGCATAAGTCGAATCTACCGGGTGCGGCGGGGTAATACTTGGTGGATGAGTTCTTCTCCAGCCGCGCCCCTGCTCCACTCCCGGCAGACGCCGGGCCCTGCCCCCTGGCAGCGCACCGCCGCCGGTGCCAACCTGCTGGCTCCGGACGGCAACCTGGGCGTGACCATTTTCGAGGAAATCACCGCCCTGGCCGGACGGCACGGCGCAATCAACCTCGGCCAGGGTTTCCCTGATGAGGACGGTCCCGCCGAAATGCTCGAGGCCGCCCGGGCTGCCATTGCGGGCGGCGCCAACCAGTACGCCCCGGGCCAGGGCCTTCCGGTGCTCCGCAATGCGGTGGCGGCGCATCAGGAGCGGTTCTACGGCCTGCAGATTGACCCGGACACCGAGGTCATCGCCAGCACCGGCGCCACCGAAGCCATTGCCTCCACCCTGCTGGCGCTCACCGGCCCCGGAGACGAGGTGCTGACCTTTGAGCCGTTCTACGATTCCTACGGTGCGGTGATCGGCCTCAGCGGTGCCAGGCACACCACGGTGGCTTTGGAGGCACCGCAGTTCCTGCCGGCCGACGGCGCACTGGAGGCGGCGTTCACCGACCGGACTCGGGTGGTCCTGGTCAACAATCCGCACAACCCCACCGGCACGGTGTTCCCGCGCCGGGTCCTGCAGGAGATAGTTGATCTGGCTGCCCGGCACAACGCCGTGATTGTCACCGACGAGGTCTATGAACACCTCACATTCGACACCGCGCAGCACATCCCCGTCGCCACGCTGCCGGGGGCAGCGGAGCGGACACTGACCATCTCCTCCGCCGGCAAGACCTTTTCCGTGACCGGCTGGAAGATCGGCTGGGTCACCGGGCCGGCGGCCCTGGTGGCTGCGGTGCGGACCGTCAAGACCTTCCTCAGCTACACCTCCGGCACACCGTTCCAGTCCGCCGTCGCCGTCGGGCTGGGGCTGCCGGATGAGTACTTCACCGGCGCGGCGGCCACGCTGCAGGCCAAACGCGACCTGCTCGGCTCGGGTCTGCGGGCCGCGGGCCTGGACGTGCTGCCGTCCCAGGGCACCTACTTTGTCACGGCGGATACCTCCGCCCTGGGCATCACGGACGCCACGACCCTGGCCCGCCGGCTGCCGGAACTGATCGGAGTGGCGGCCATTCCGGTGGCCGTGTTCTGCCACGACGACGGCGCGCAGCGCACCCGGTCGCTCCTGCGGTTCGCCTTCTGCAAGAAGACCGAGGTCCTGGAACTGGCATCGGAACGCCTCGCTACCCTGGGCGGCGTGCTGTGAAGGCCGCCGGGCAGGGCGGCTCCGGACGGGGTACAGCCGGGCGGGAAAGCGTCACGGCAACGCGGCTGCTGCGCGGCATCGGCGCGCATGCCGCCATCGCGGAGGACGGATTCACGCCCGGCGCCTTTGTGCTGAGCATCGGCGGAGCGGAGCAGTCCCACGTGGATCTGGCCCGGCCGGACGAAATCTTCTACGAGTACCTGCGGCGGATGGGCAACGTGCTGGACCTGGCCGCAGCACCCGGGCAGCCGCTGCGGGCACTGCATCTGGGTGCGGGCGCATTGACCCTGACCCGGTACCTGCAGGCCACGCGGCCCGGCTCCGAGCAGGTGGCCGTTGAACTTGAACGCGAATTGCTGGACTTTGTCCTGGCGCACCTTCCCCTGCCTGACGGCACCGCTCTGGAAACCGTCATCGGGGATGCCCGGGAGTCTCTGGACCGCTTTGCCGGCCGGCAGTTCGACGCCGTCGTCCTGGACATCTTTGCCGGTGCCGACGCGCCGGAACACCTGACCACGGCGGATTTCTACGCCGAACTGGCCGGGCTGCTCTCCCCCACCGGCGTGCTGCTGGTCAACGTGGGAGATGATCCGCCGCTGGCCTTCGCCCGCCGGCAGATCCGCGAACTGCAGGCCGGTCTTGCGGAAGCCGGCCGCAGCGAGGGAGGTGTCGCGGCGCTGGGCCCGGCCGACATGTTTACCGGCAGGTACCCGGGCAACATTGTGCTGGCCGCAACGCCGTTCGGGTGGCCGGAGGAATGGACCCAGCGCCTGCTGGCTGCCGGGCCGCATCCGGCGGCGGTGCTGACCGGGGAGGACCTGGACGTCTTCGCGTCAGGATCCTAGGCTCCGGGCTGCCCTGCCGGCGTGTCCTCGTCCCGGGCCGGCTCCGCCGGGGCGTCCTCATCCTGGGCGTCCTCGTCCTGGGCGGGCTCGGCAAACCAGAGCGTGGTTTCACCGTATTTCTTCTCGCTGAAGCGCTCCAGGCCCGCCGGCCACGCAGGTTCCGGCGAACGCGTGGAGCGTTCCAGCACCACCACCGCGCCCTCGGCCAGGTGGCCGGCCAGCGGCGTCAGCACGGCGTCGAGCTCATCTTCGGTGAGAGCGTAGGGCGGGTCGATGAACACCACGTCCCAGCGGACGTCCGCTGGGACCCGCATCAGATATGTCTCGGCTTTGGCCCGGTGCACATTCACGCAGGAACGGCCCAGCACCTTGTGGACCAGGTCGGCGTTGCTCCGGCAGGTTGCGGCGGCCTTGTCCGCCAGTTCCACCAGGTCCACGCTGCGGGCGCCGCGGCTGGCGCTTTCCACGCCCAGCGCCCCGGACCCGGCGAAAAGGTCCAGCACCGCTGCATCCTGCAGGATCCCGTAGGACTCGAGCCGGGAGAACAGTGCTTCCTTCACCCGGTCGGTGGTGGGACGGGTTCCGTCCCCGGGGACGCTGTACAGGGTGGTTCCGCCGGCGGCTCCGGCAATAATGCGGCTCATGCCTTCACTTTATCCGCCGTCGGACAGCCGGCCGGAACCGGACCGCGCCGGCACACGGGCTAGCCGCGCTCCAGGAACGCCTCGGCCTCGGGGTTCAGGTACGCCTCGATGGCTTCGTCCAGGGCCGGATACCCGCGAAGGTCCGGATCCTCGGCGACCAGGGCCACGGCGTCGGCACGGGCCTTTTCAATGAGGGCTTCATCCTGGACCGCACGCAGCAATTTCAGGGTGGACCGGCCGCCGGACTGGCTGGCACCGAGGATGTCGCCTTCCCGGCGCAGCTCCAGGTCCTTGCGGGAGAGTTCAAAGCCGTCGGTAGTGGCAGCCACCGCATCCAACCGTTCCCGGCTGGGGTGGCCGGGTTCCAGCTGGGTGACCAGCAGACAGGTACCGGGCAGCCCGCCCCGGCCTACCCGTCCGCGCAGCTGGTGCAGCTGGGAAATGCCGAACCGGTCAGCGTCCATGATCACCATCAGCGACGCGTTCGGCACGTCCACGCCCACCTCGATGACGGTGGTGGACACCAGCACGTCGATATCCCCGCGGTTGAACGCGGTCATGGTCTCGTGCTTGTCGGCCGGGTCCAGCCGTCCGTGCAACGGCGCAACCACCTTCCCTGCGAGCGCCGGGACGGTGGTGAGGTATTCGGTCAGCTCGGTGACGGAGGTCAGTTCCTGGCGCTGCGCCGGCTCCCGGCTGCCGCCGTCGTCGTCGAACAGCGCGACGTCGCTGCCGGGCTCATCTTCCCGGGCACCGATCTTGGGGCACACCACGTAGACCTGCCGGCCGGCGTCGATCTCTTCCCGGGCGCGGGCCCAGATCCGCTGTTCCCACTGCGGCTTCTCGGCCAGCGGAGCAACGAAGGTGGAAATGGGAGCCCGTCCGGCGGGCAGCTCGGTGAGGGTGGAGACCTCCAGGTCGCCGAAAACGGTCATGGCGACCGTCCGCGGAATGGGGGTGGCGGTCATGACCAGCAGGTGCGGGGTGCTGTGCCCCTTGGTGCGCAGCACGTCGCGCTGCTCCACCCCGAACCGGTGCTGCTCATCCACCACCACCAGGCCAAGGTCGGCGAAGCTGACGTGCTCGGACAGCAGGGCGTGCGTGCCGATGATGATGCCGGCGGCGCCGCTGGCAGCATCCAGCAGGGCGGCGCGGCGGCCGGCGGTGTTCATGGACCCGGTCAGCAGCGTCACCCGGGTGCCGTCCGGATCCCCGTCCAGCTGCCCGCCCCTGCCCAGCGGTCCCAGCATGGCGGTGATTGATTCGTAGTGCTGGGCGGCGAGGACTTCGGTGGGGGCGAGCAGGGCCGCCTGTCCCCCGGCGTCGATCACCTGGAGCATGGCGCGCAGGGCTACCAGTGTTTTACCCGACCCCACCTCGCCCTGCAGGAGGCGGTTCATCGGATGGTCCCCGGCCAATTCCGTGGACAGCTCCCGGCCGATTTCCGCCTGGCCGTTGGTGAGGGTAAACGGCAGGGACTGATCGAAGCGGTCCAGCAGGCCGCCGGGCACGGCCGGCCGGGCGGTTGCCTCTTCCTGGGCTGTCAGGGCACGACGGCGGGCCAGTGCCGTCTGCAGGACCAGCGCCTCCTGGTAGCGGAACCGGTGGCGGGCCTTGTAGGCGTCACCGACCTCTGTGGGGCGGTGGATCTGCTCATACGCCTCGGTCAGGCCAAGGAGGCGTTCCCGCTCCCGGATGGAGGCGGGAAGCGGATCGCGGAGCCGTTCGGTTTGTAGGGTGTCCAGCAGCATGGCCACGGATTTGGCGATGGTGGGGCTGGCCACCTTGGCGGAAGCCGGGTAGACGGGAATCGGCCGTTTGGCTTCCTCTTCATCCACGGCATCTTCGTCCAGCAGGACGTAGCTGGGGTTGGTCAGCTGCAGCTGCCCCTTGTAGGCGCCGACCTTGCCGGAAAACATGGCCCGGCTCCCGACGACGAGCTCCTTGGCGGCAGTGAACCCGTTGAAAAACGTCAGGTGAAGCTGGCCCAGGCTGCCGTCGGTGTCATCGGTGACCACCACTTCAACGATCATCCCCTTGCGCGCCCGCATCTGCCGGCGGTTGTTGCTCTGCACGCGGGCGATCAGGGTGACGTCTTCATCAAACGGGATCTCGGCAATGGGAGTCAGCTCGCCGCGTTCCAGATAGCGGCGCGGAAAGTGGTGGAGCAGGTCCCCCACGGTCTTCAGGCCCAGATGTTTTTCCAGTGCCTTGGCGGTGGTCTTGCCGATCCGCCGGTCCAAGGGGAAATCCAGTTCCCCGGGGAGCCTAGAGTCCATGTGCCTTGGAGGTCTCCCCTGATCCGGGGGCACCTGCGGTTTCGGCGTTCGGCGGGATGACGGGAAGTTCCCGGGTCTCGTGTCCATCGGCGGAGAGTTCGGTGATGGACAGGTTCATCGGCTCGCCCAACTGGCGCAGCAGGTCAATGGTGGCGCCGGCGTCCGGCGTGTGCACGTGGACCCGCCAGCGGTAGCCGTCCTCCACCGGGCTGACGGCACTCATGATCACCGAATCCCCCATCTCGTCCAGCTGCAGCCGCAGGGTGGCGGCATCCAGCGGGCTGAGGTTGATGGTGCACATCACTTCCACGCCCTCCATGCGGGGCATGTGCGCGTGGATGTGCGGTGCCTGGACGTCGTAGCCGTGCAGCCCGTCCAGGAGTTCTTCCTGCAGTTCCTCCCCCAGGGCCGCTGCGCGCAGGGCGTCCAGGATGAGCAGGAAGCCGACGCCGCCGGCGTCCACCACCCGTGCCTCGCTCAGGGTGTCCAGCTGGTTTTCGGTGTCCACAACGGCGGCCAGCGCGGCATCCATCATGGCGCGCAGGGTCAGGGCCAGCCCGGCATTGCTGTCATCGCCGGTGATCGCAGCTTCGCTGTCCGAGGCGGCGTGTGCGGCGGCTTCCAGCACCGAGAGCATGGTGCCGGGAACCGGGTCGCTGAGCACGGACCAGGACCGCAGCTGGGCACGCTGGAGGGCGGCGCCCAGCAGCGGTGCGGAGAGCCGGACGGCACCGGCGAGAGGCTCGGCCATGGAGGTGAGGAAGACGGAGAAGAGCGTGCCGGAGTTTCCGCGGGCGGATTCCATCGCGGCCCGGCCGGCCAGGCCCAGCAGCTCGCCAATGTCGGCGGTGTCCGCCTCGGCCGCTGCCTCCGTAGCTGCGCGGAGGGTGAGGTACAGGTTGGTGCCGGTGTCGCCGTCGGCCACCGGGAAAATGTTGATGGCGTTGAGGCGGTCGCTGTGGTTGCCAAGGGACACCTCTGCGTTGCTCAACCATCGCTTCAGCGCTTGCGCGTTGGCGGTGATCTTAGTCTGCAAAGTAATCCCGATTCCTGCTTATGCGGCCCATCTGCGCCATCCCGTCCGGTTCCCGCCGTCCTTGCCGCTAACCGTTTATGTCATTAGGAAGCCTACCGCAGGGCACTGACAGAAGCTGATAACGATTTGCCGCCGGTTCGGCCGGGAATGTGGAATGGTTGACCCATGCCCCAGAAGCACTATCCGGACATTGCCGCTGCCCGGCACATGCGCGAGCCCTCCCCCAGGACCGCTGTCCCCGAGCCGAGCAGTCCGCCCAGCGCCACCGCCTCTCCCGCGCCCGAGAGGCGCGTCGACGGTACGAAACGGCGGTCCTCCGGGAAGTCTTCCGTCGTGACCCGACCCGTCAAGGAGCCAAAGGATAAGGCGTACCGCCGCAAACGGTTCATTGCGGTTATGGTCAGCACCGCGGTGTGCATATCGGTGCCCGCCCTGATTGTCCTGCTGGTCCTCTTTGGCTAATACTCACCCGGTTCAAGCCGCGCCGCGGGTAGGGCAGCGAAAAATATAATCACCAAGTTGGCCACTCTCGGCTAGACTGACCACGATTATCAGTTAAAGGGAAGTGTCGTGGGGGAAATCATGCCGGTTATTATGCCTATTTACGGGACCCGGCCCGAGGCCATAAAGATGGCCCCCATCATCGCCGAGCTCCAGGCATCCAGCACCTTCGACTGCTTTGTCACCGTTACCGGCCAACACCGCTCCATGCTGGACCAGGTGAACGCGCTCTTTGGCATCAGCCCGGATCATGACCTCAATATCTTTGAGCCGGGCCAGTCCCTCAACGACATCCTTGTCCGCACGATTAGCGGACTAGACAAGCTTTTCGCCGTCAACCGGCCGGACGCTGTACTGGTGCAGGGCGACACCACCACGTCCACGGCCGCTGCCCTGGCAGCGTTCAACCACGGCATTCCGGTGGTGCATGTGGAGGCGGGCCTGCGCAGCGGCAATCCGCATTCCCCGTTCCCGGAAGAGGGCAACCGGAAGATCACTTCCCAGATAGCCAGCCTGCACCTGGCGCCGACCGAAACCAGCCGGGCGAACCTGCTGGCCGAAAACATTAGCCCGGAAACCATTGTCGTCACGGGCAATACGGTCATCGATGCCCTGCTGGCCACGGTGAAGAAACAAATTCCCTTCGCAGACCCGGCATTGGAAACCCTGGTGGCCTCCGGCCGGCGGATCCTGCTGGTAACGACCCACCGGCGCGAAAACCAGGGCGACGCCATGAACGGGATCGGCCGTGCCCTGGCCCGCATCGCTGCTGCGGAGCCAGATTTGACGATCGTTTTTCCTGCCCACGCCAATCCAGCGGTCCGAGAAGCAGTCCTGCCGCCGCTGGAAGGCCTGCCGAACGTGCTCGTCACCGAGCCGCTCGAATACGGCGAATTCACCCGGCTACTATCGCTCGCCCACATTGTCCTCAGCGATTCCGGCGGAGTCCAGGAAGAGGCCCCGAGTCTGGGCACCCCGGTCCTGGTGATGCGGGACAACACCGAGCGCCCCGAGGCTGTTGAGGCGGGCGTCGTGAAGCTTATTGGGACGAATGAGGACCGGATTGTGGCTGAGGTGAACCGCTTAATGCACGACGCTGAGTCTTACCGATCCATGTCCGAACCAGTGAACCCGTACGGGGACGGGACATCCGCCACACGAAGCACAGCGGCAATAAAGTACTTGCTATCTCCCCAAACTATCTAAGACTAAATTCCTTTACTACCTTGAATGTGAGCATCTTTGTCTGACGCAGTTCTCTCTATTGCCCGGGACCAGTCTGTCACCGACCTCGACAATTTGTTAAAGCGTGACAACTGCCCCGTCCGTTTTATCCATGTCGATCACGGCGATAAAGATAGCGACGTTGATACAAACCTTGTAAAACTCGCTCGTCAAAATTCTGAAGATCGAGAGCTGATTGCGACGCTGACGAACAACGGGTATTACACGTACATGACCAAGGACAATGCCACACGGTTCGTGAGCGAAAAGTCCTTGGGAACCCTCTGGGGAGCCCTTGCATCCAAGACGTTTCATCGTTCGCCCGAAGGTATCGTTTACTCCTTCTCTAACGCTGTCGCTACAGATCAGCCGAAGCGCCTCCTGGTCATGTTTTCCTCCATCAGTGGAAACATAAATACTCCCAGCTTGATGAGGTACTTCGAGCAAAACTTCAAGTCCATTCAAAAATTTATACCTACCGACACAGCGGTTCTTAGGATTGCAGATCTAGGCGGAGTAGTTGGGGCTTTCTACCTCAACACCACACATCTTCTACAGAACGTTGAGAACATTCAGAAACTTATACGCGATGTTCGAAAGAAACATGGGATCGGACATGACTCGGTAGTCTTGTACGGAGCCTCGAAAGGTGGCACTGGTTCACTCTTCCACGCGGTGAAAGGGCATTATCGATGCGTAGCTGTAGATCCGATCGTCGACGGCGAGCATTATGTAATGCGATGGAATGACGCACACTTCACTGGAAACGGCATCTTCCCCGAAGATAAAAAAGAAGTATTTACCCAGATGGTTCAGGATATGGGGTCACTTCCGGAACCGGCAAAGTCCTCTCCTACGCGGTGGAGCGTAATTTGCTCCGACCGATCCCCGCAATATTCCTACATATCGCGTACCCTAATAGACCCCGCGAGTTCTCGTATGTCCTTCTTCAATTCAAGGAATCCGCAGATCAAGGACCACCCAGACGTGAGCCGAATGACGCTAAACATGGCCACGACACTGCTCAACCTCCACCTCTATGCCCTTCCGGTTACTGCGGGTCTATACCCGATCGACTAGACAGCTTAAAAGGATCTCATCCACAAGGCCAACGCAAAAGATTGCGCCCGGAGATTGGTGCTGCTTGCCCACCGCGATCTGGACAACAACATTCGGCTTGCGCGACACGCCCGAACTAGTCTCTAGATGTCCTATACAAGGCCACCAGAGAGGAGGGCTTGGCACGCTTCAACAGCTTCGTCACGGCCCGCGCCTGCCCATCCTGCCACGGCACACGACTCACCCCGCCGCCACCGGCACCCAGGTAGCGTGGCCTCAACCTGGCCGAAGACACCCCCAAAACCCTGGACCAAGCACTCGCCTGGGTACCGGAGATCCCGGATGCCCTACCGGGGGTAACCAGACAGATCGGGGAAGAGTAGTCGGAATCCCGGATTTGGGATTCCGACTACTCCTCACGGTGCGGCAGCTTTGTCAGCCATGGATACCCTAGCCACAGCCCTTCAACTGTCAATGCATTGCCCGCTGAAGGCGACCCACGCCCTGCTACTTTGCGTGATAAGCGGCTAGAACAGTTGTATACATCCCTATGGTCTCCAATGCAGATGGAGCCTGAGGGCGAACGAACTCACTATAACCCGGAACGGTTTTTGCGTACTGATGCCAGATATCCCGATAAATATAAACGGCGGTCCGGCCATGCTTGACATATCCATCCAGGTACCGGTAATCCGGATCTTTCCACGGCTTATTGTGCGTGAGGTAATGGATATTTTTTAACAACGGCAGACCCGCTGCATCCAGGTCGGGCAACAATGTTATGCGCTGATTATAGGCGGCTGGTAGCTCGTCAATTCCCCCGCTATGGTATGCCACAATGGCAAGGGCAACTTGTTCCGCATTCAACACTGTCGCTCCCTCCGCCTGTATCGTTAGGTATGCATACCTAAAGAAACCGAACGTACCAGCGTCCACGTACCTTTCGATGTTGATTGCGACAACGCCCGCGTTGTAATACGGGATAATCGCGCTGTCATTGGTTACAGGAACCTGCAACTCAGCGAGTGAGTTCCTCGGAACTCCGACCCGTAGTAGATCAACATTAAACTGCAGTGCAGACACCGCCGCGCACTTAGGAAGGAGATCTGCTAACTCGTACTTACCGACGCAAAGGATGTCGTAGTCTACCTTTAACGCGTCCTTGTACCCTTGATCGCGCAACCAATATGGGAAAAGCCAGTTATTGAAAACCTGATTCGGCCACCGCTGCTCCTTCATGGCATCTAGATCGTCTACAGTTCCGTAGGTGGCCAAGACAGCGATATCCACAAAGTGTATGTCGTGATCCGAGAGAACGTCTCGCATGTTTTGAGTCAGGTCCTGACCATCGAAACACATATAGTAGTCGAATGGATTATCGGCATTATTGTCCTGGATACTGCGAAAAGCTACCAGGCCCGGAAAGAATATCCCGGAGTCTCCAACCATATAGACAGCGATGTTTTCAGACATAAAAGGTGTCGTTTCTCTAGAGGCCTCTGGTAATACTGACCTGTGGTGCCTATTTTTGTGTACAGAGAAGTGCAGCGGCAACACCTCTTCCAGCAATGGACGCCTAGGTAGCGTTGCTAGAGCGCCGGACCAGCCCCACGCGGTCACTGCCTATAGGCATAGGGGCACACAAAACAGCAGTGTCGTGCAAGCCCGTCACCATCTATGTGGCTCCCATGCGGAGCGCCGCTGACTTCTATTTATCTAGTAACGTGGATAAATGCTTCCCGGGTCTTTACCCAGTAAGACTCCGCATCAAACATCACGGCGTTCCTTCTGCGACCCGCCAAGACATCAACGATTCCCATTGATAGCCCCTCGACAGAGTTGTCGACCAAGCATTCGACATTTTCCGACAATACCTGGCGCGAACCAGGTATGTCTGTCGCGACGATCGGCGTTCCGAGAATCATCGACTCAAGCAACACCATCGGCTGACCTTCATGATTGGAGGAAAGGGCAAAACAGTCGGCCGCTCGAAGCGCTGGGAAAGGATTAGCCCGATGCCCCGCGAAAAACACCTGTTCTGCTAGTTCGAGTCGACTGACCAAATCCTCCAGATCTTGCCGCATAGGACCTTCCCCAAGAAGGATGAGGTTTGCTTTATAGCCTTTGTCCCTCATATCAGCCATTGCGCGAACTAGCTTAGCCTGGTCCTTTTCGAGGGACAGTCGCCCCATTGCGAGCACAGTCGGCACCTCCGCGGCGAACCACGGAGCAAGGTCATCATCCAACGGCTCTAGGGCCCTCTCCCTCACTCCGGCAGGATCGATCTGATTCATGACCGCCACGAACTTACTCGAGCCGCCGGCTGTTAGACGGAGCATGCTTTTCCGGTTCACCTCCGAAAGTGCGGGAGAGACAGACGCAAGAACATCGAAATGATCATAGAGATCAAAGACAGTTCGAAGATATGGGAACTTCATCTTCCACTCTGCTTCCATATCACTGTGTAGATAGATGATCTTTTTGGCATTTACCGAACCGGCTGCGAGAACGGAAGTCCAATACCTAGAATAACCCTCAAACTCAACTATGACATCGAACTCGGTGTCGCCGAATAAGCGGCGGTATTCGCGCCGAAAGGCTCCCATATATAGGTCGCGCTGCTCATCGGAAGGAAGAACATGCCATCGATTAAGATAATCAATCAACCATTTTTCTTCAATATTCACTACCTGGCGACCCGCGTCACCTAATACTTTTACGAATGATGGGAGGCCCTTTAATACGTTAGCGCGTCCTTCTTCCTTCTCCACTGCCCCCGCTGGAACCACTACCGTTACGTCGCAGCGCTCCGGATCGAGGGACTTAAGCAGGTTGGTCAGTGAAGACGAGATTCCATTCGGGAGCATGCTGTGATGAAAGAGGTACTTCCTCTTCTCCGGGGACGACAGTTGAATATTGTATTCGTTGTCTTCCTCTAGGAAGAAAGCAGCGACCCGTTTTGCGGCCTTGCCATCTTCCCGAGCGCAGAACCGGTTCACGAGTTCTACCGGAGCTATGAACTCGGCCGGCGTTGAAAGCGCATCGCTAACGGAGGCCACCAAATCACCGGATGAATGCACCTCGGTTAGTCCAAGCTGGGTCGGTGTGAAGTACAAACCTCGTTCTGCAATGTACTCATCGAGATCGTATGTATAACAAATGACCGGGCGCCCAATGGCAAAGAAATCGAACATGATGCTTGAGTAGTCGGTAATTAGAACATCAACTACCGCAAGAAGCTCATTGACGTTAATCTCGTCACTGACCATATGAACTGGCAGATCGGCAGGCAGAAGCGACACCGATAAATGATGGCCCTGGAAAAGTACAAGACAGTCGAGCTCGGCCAGTGCCCGGAGATCGGTACTGAGACGATCAGTGTCGAAGTGCTGGCTGGCTGTTCCGCCTCGCCAAGTCGGGGCATAAAGAACGATTCGTCGGGGATCGTCGGCCCCTATACCTAGCGCGCGGAGAATTTCTGCCCTTCTCGGGCCATCCATATTCACTGTGAGGTCAGTTCGTGGGTATCCCGTGTACCCCACCTTGGCAGTCGCGAGGCTCAGCACGTCGGAGCGTTCCAAGAGGACATTCGTCGTGTGTTCGTTGGGCGTGAGGATATGTGTAGCTTGGAGCAGATTTCGAGATACGTTGCGATGCTCCAGGATCCCCGTACCGACGTCTTTCCCCAGGGTTTTCATCGGGGTGCCATGCCAAGTATTGAGATACCGCTGCTCCGGCCGGCGAACAAAGAACGGCGGGAACGTCACGTTGTTTACCAGATATTTAGCCGTAGCAAGATACCGGCGGTTTAGGTGCGTACCCCGAGGAGCGAAAATGACGTTGTCCATGTTGCGCATCCAACGCGGGATGTGCACATCCCGCGATACTGACCATACATGGGTATAGTTCCTATATTTCGGATCGGACAACAACTCGATGAATAGCGCGTAAGGATTACAAGTTATCTGCTTTCCGAAAAAACTTTCATATAGAATGACGTCTTCGCGTACGGGCAAGTTCTCCATCATCTCTGCGTACTCGAAGAGTGCTTGAAGGTTTGCATCCTTCTTATACTTGGCGCTATCGATTCCACGGGGCGCCGTCGATATTCTGGTCATCCGTAGGGTGTCGGACGCGGCCGCGATATCGCCCATTCTGGCATATGCCTGTCCGAGCCTCAAAAATATAGCTTGGTTGAAGGAGTGGCTTCGGTCCGCTGCCACTTTTAGGCAATCGGCAGCGTCTTGCCAAAGCTCGCGTCGCTCAAATCGGCCAGCAACTGTAAGAATGAAATTTGCGTCGCCTGAGCGTAGCGCAAGCGCCTTCGAATTTCGTAGGAGTGCCAGTCCGTAATCCGGTCGCTGACTAACCACTGTCTCCCCCACTTTTGGAGACGCTTCTGGGGAAACGGCGGGCGTGTTCAGGGAGGCCGAATACGCCGAGACAGCTTTTTCGTGATCGCCTTGCGCCTCACGCACAACGCCAAGCCGGAACGACCAGTATCTTGCGACCGAGTCCCCTGTCGGAAGAAGGTCGATTCCGTAAGAGTAACAATCCTCTGCAGCTGCGAAGTCTGCCATCCGCTCATACGCGTATCCGAGCCGGAAATGATACCGCGGCTCGGACGGATTCAGTAAGGTCGCCTGGCCGTATCGATATACGGCTTCCTTCCAGAAGTAGCTGCGTTCCAAAGCGCGACCTGCACGGAACTGCAATTCGGCCGTAAGCGGCCGCTTATCGCTATCTTTTTCGAACTGTGCTGCGGCTTCGTGCCACATTCCCCTGCGTTCATAGAAAACGCCAACGCCCAGCTCCTTGCTTTGGAACTTTGCATCTGCCTCGCGAGTACGGAGGAAGATCGCCTCAGCCCGTTCTGGAAACCCGGCTTTCTTCCAGCAGTGGCCTTCTCGGAAGAGGTTCTCCGGCCGCCCAGGACGAAGCCTGTTCGCTTGTTCGAACGCGACCGCGGCGTCCTGAAAGCGATTCATCTCTTCGAGCGTATCTCCAAGACGCAGAAACCAATCCGGAGACTTTCTGAAGTTAGGCGCAGACGCTTGGAGGACTTCCAGCTCTCGCCAACGCTCGCCTTTTCTGCGCAGCAACTTAGCCCGCTCATCGTCGGACTGCGCTTTCGACATTCGGACGTTGCTTTGGCAACGTTCGAGACGTCGAGCCCAGACAGCGTTTTCAGGCTCTAGGGCCACCGCAGCCCGATAGTGATGCAGCGCGCCGTCATTGTTACCTTGCTTTTCCAAAACGGTACCCAGTCGGTATCGCCACGCAGCTCGATCCGGCTGAAGCTCAATTGCGTCCTCGAGCAACTGTTGCACATCGTTGATGTCACCAGCATGAAATCCCAAATTCGCGAGGCGATAAAGCGCTTCGGCCCGCTGAGCACCGGCACCTTTGGTTGATCGCGTATATAGACTGCTTGCGAGACCTGTCTGGCCTATTTTCTCAGCCAGCCGGCCAGCGTTTATTAGTGTTTTAGGTTTCATGTGTGCTCAGTCGGTGACGACCGCGTCCCTTTCTAAAGCTGCTGGAATTCGTTTACCCGAAGGTGGCTCAGTTTAACCGGCCCTCCGTTGCCAGGCAGTCGTTCGCCCTAACGAGGTCCTCGGCAAAATCCACCTCCACTGCGTAATAGTGGCTGATACCAACGGGAAGATAATTCACGCCGTCCTGCTGAATTGTCTTGACGATGCCGCCCTCGAAGTACTCCTGGTCCTCAACGTCGTCCAGCCTCTGAATCAGATGCTTCTTGTCTGAAGATGAGATGTAATTGATGCCGACTGCCTCACCGAGCGCATTGACCACACTCTTGGACAGTTCCCGGATATACCCGTCGTCATCGACCGTGTATTTGACTTCCTCGTCGGACACAACAGAGGTATCCACAGCAACAAATGAACGATCCTCGTGGACGTGGGACGCGATATGGATCAGGAGCTCCGGGTCAAACACCACGTCTCCGTTCATCCACAAAACTCCGCCTTCGGCAGAGTTTCGCAGCGCCTTCAGGAGGCTTTTGGATGTGTTCGTCTGATCGAATGCCTCGTTGTAAACGAAGGACGCATCCGGAACGTGTTCCAAGATTTGCTCAAGCTTGTACCCGACGACGATGGTAAGCCGAAGCTCATCCCCGAATGCTGCGCGCAGGTTCTCTACCTGTTGCGTCATGATGGTCCGCCCGTCGTCCAGCTGGGTCAGCGACTTGGGATGCGGGCGCGCGAGCCTGGTGCCCATTCCGGCGGCGAGTATTACAGCTTGAACGGTCATTGCATGTCCTGTCGATCAGAGAGGCGTGTCGGGGGAAATACCCAACAAGTACTCGCAGCTCCCCTGCTGCACGCCGCCAATCGTCAGATGTAACGCGTTCCCCGGGAACAGAATACGCACAATATGAATAAAGGGTGAACTATTGAGGCAGGCCGTGTCCCTCCGTCTTGCCCCACACAGCATCCACCACCCTATTAGCCGCAGCGCCATCGTCAGCCCCGAGATACCTGAGCGTGAACTTTCGGTGGCGGCTAAGGTAAGGCTCCGCGGCTGCTTCCGCAGCCCTAATTGCAGCGACGAGCTCCTCCGTGGTTTCTACCATCGGTCCGGGCGCCTCAGCCTCCAGATCAAAGTAGAAACCTCGCTCGGAATCGCGGTATCGCACCAGGTCAGGGGTCAGGAAATACACCGGTTTGCCGGTCACACAGAAATCGAACATGGCCGATGAGTAATCGGTGACCAGCAGATCGGCCGCCAGGTACAGGTCATTGATTTCCGGATGAGCAGTGACGTCTACATAGAAATCCTGCTCGGTGGTCTTTCGCTTGCCGGCAATTTTGTGGTGACCGCGGTAGAGCATGACATAGTCCTCGCCCAAGCCTACGGCCGCGGCTTCAAAATCCAGGTAGGGATTGGCCGCGTCTCTGTTATCCCTCCACGTAGGGACATACAGCAATGCTTTCTGACCGCTTTCGATGCCCAGCCTGCGCCGGGCCTCGGCACGCCGGGCAGGCGCCGTGTCAGCAGCCAGGGCATCGTTGCGCGGATAGCCGAAGACGGCGGGTTCTCCGCGGTATCCGAAAGCAGCCGCCAGGGTATCGGCCGCAAACTTATTCTGCGCCAGCAACATGTCCCAGGCTGCTGCCTCACGCGAGATCAGCGCCCGGTAGGAGGCGGTTGTGCCAGCTATCGGTGTGTCGGCTCCTACGCGTTTGAGCGGGGTACCGTGCCAGGTCTGCAGGTAGAACTGTCCCGGCCGCTTGCGGAAGTAATGCGGGAAGTTGTTGTTGTTGACTAAATAGCCGGCGGTTGCGAGGAGCTTGAACCACTGCGGGCTCTCCCTTAGCACGGGTGTACAGCCCGGCGGCACCGGCACCGAGAAATCGGCAATCGTCCAGTACCGCTGAAGTCCGGGGATCCGCTCGCCGAGGACATCGCTGATCGCCCGCCCGCTGTCGGATGGTGACTTCCCGTCGAAGGATTCGAACAGGATGATCCCGCTGTCCACGGGATCGGCGGTTTGGGCATAGTCCGCGATCGCCTGGCTGCGGCGCAGCGCCGTGCGGTCGTCGGGGGTTCGAGGTGCCGCTACCCGCAGGACCAGGTCCTGTTCATTGCCCTCGCCTACGAGCTCCAGGTGCATCAGATCATGTCCCAGATGCAGGGGCATGGACGTGAGGAGGTCACCGAGCCCCGGCACTCGGGCGACACCGCCTCCGAGTTCCTCAGGAATGTGATGAACAACGCGGTAGTGGCCGGGTTCCAACGCAGACCGCCCGTAACCCCACTTGTCCTGCGACAATGGAAACTCCGCCTGGAACCGGCCGGCACTATCCAGCCAACTGGCAGATGAGGCGCGCACCTCGTTGCGGGCAGTCAACAGCATCAATGTCGGTACGGCCGCGCCTTCGGGTCTGCCGCATCCACGGGAGTGTCCCTCCAGGATGAGTGTGTCTGCGTCGTCGAGCATTCGCACGCTGCTCAGTGTCAATCGTTCCGGGCGAAGGGAGACCTGCAGGTAACCGTAGCCGGTGCACTCCATGCGCAGCGCTGCCGAGGAGGCCAAGACTGCGGACAAATCTGCTCCCGAGCCTTTCCAGCCCACCGGTTCTGTTCGGCCATTGGGTAGGAGTGCCTGAATCGTCCAGCGCTTCTCCCGGTTGGCAGGAACTTCGGCGTCCGGCATGCGGAGGGTGAACGTCGGATCGTCGGCTTCCTGCCGAAATTCCTGTGTGTCCTCCCCGTCCGCCTGGAGATAAAGTGCCGACGGCACGACGTCGCCCTGCCCGCCGAAGCCGACGGTTACGATGTTGCCTTCCACGTGAACTGTGGAAGCGGCGCACGAATAACGGATTGTTTTGAGCCGCAGACCCTTGTCGGCATCCATCAGTCCGATCACCCGGGTGCGGCTATTCGCCGGAGCCCCTACCGGAAGGCGCCTCGGGACCAGATCCTGGTTCCGGACCCGGATCCTATTCGAAGCAGTGAAATCCCCGGAGAGCAGGGTGACGTGAAAGAACCATTCCGAGGACCGGCCGGACTCCTGCACGCCCGGCAGGGCAGGCGTATCAACCTCAACGGTAAACGCTGCGCCGGCATAGGACCGGAAGCGGTCCGCTGCGGCGGCATCGATCCGCTGGTCTTTCCCCCTTGTGACTGCGAGCGCCACGGCCGTGGCTGATCCTTGCTGCCTGAGTTCCACCTGCAGCTCACATTCCGCCGGGTTGATCCCAGGCAGATAGGCCCACGCTCCTATGGTCAGCGTCCCGTGCTCTGTCCACTCGAAGCGGGTGAGTTGCGCCCTCACGGGCAGATCAACGGCCCCCAGGCTAAGGAGCCGGGAATCAATCCGTTCCGAAAGCAACGCAAGGTACCCCGGTGCGGCCGCCAGGCTGCCGGCCGCCTGCGGATCCGATGTGGCTTCGGTGCGATAACTCCTGCCGTTGTCCTGTAAGTCCGCCAGCACCAGCAGGAGGTCACCGCGCCGTCCGTCGGCAGTCAACGAGAGCAGTACCCGTTGGTGGACGCCCAGCGACCTCAACACCTCAGAACCTTCCACCCGTTGAATCACGGCCGCGATGAACTTCTGAAGGAGCGCAAAATGCTCCTCTCCGCTGTGCTGGAGATACTCCACGTGGGGTTGCAAGTCCTTGAGCCGCTCGACAACCCATTGCCGGGCCTGGGCTGTCGCAGTCTCCGCATTCACGGTGCCCGCAACTGCCGCAGCTTCCTGCAACCAGGATGCCAGCGCAGCGGTATCGGGACCCGTCTCAGGCACTGGCGGCAGTTCAGGCACAGCCCAGGCTGACGGTGAGGGGACCTCCGCCGTCTGCCGAGGCATCCAGTCCGCTACAACTTTCACGCCTTGTTTGAGCCATCGTGTGCCCCTCATACGGCGCGCCCATAAGTCTGCGGCAGTTCTTCTACGGAAAGCTGCCGGTTCCAAGGGCGTCCAAGATTCTCGACGGCTGCGGTAACCCTGGCGCAGGACCCCGAATCCCAGAAGGGGAATGTTTCCCGTACCCGGTCCTCGTACAGTTTCTCGCGCTTAAGTCCCCTTTCAACTACGCGTTCGAGTTCGGCCAGTGCCCCGGGTGCGTCCTGTACAACGGGGCCGAAGCCGTGCCGGGCGTAATCGAAGTACCCCTTGCGGTAAACGTGCTTACCGCGGAAAATCTCGTCTCCGTCGAACTGCATGTAGATGAGGTTGCTGCCGGTGTAAGCAGCGTCAAAGGCGATTGAGGAATGGTCTGTAATCATGGTGTGCGCCTTGACGAGTTCGGCCTGCACACTGACATCGCGGTACCGGACCGGTTGTACGTATTCCGGCAGGTCCAGATGGGGAACCACGAATTCGAACTCAGGATGCGGCATAAATACAACGTCCACACCCTGGTTTGCACTGAGTTCCTTCAGTTCCGGTGAACGCAGCAACGCCATCCAGGCCGCTCCGAAATCGGTGGCTTCGAAGGCAGCGGCGGCTTCCTCAGGAGTCGGACAGACTTCGATGACCTTCTTTACGTACTGGCGCCAGGTTGGCGCAACCAGCACGTTGCGGCGTTCAGTTACAGGGCTTTTAAGCGCGGCCTTCCGCAGTGCATCGTAGCGTGGCAGGCCGGTGAGCTTGGCCTGGTGGCTTGACAGACGGTACACGCTGTTGTTGCCGGCAATCGAGTCATGTTCGCCCCGGGTGGTGGTCACCATGATGGAGATATTCTTCCCGTTGATCCACCGGGACATGTCATCCTTAATGACGCCGTGCTGAAGATAAACGAACTTCGCGTTGCCGTCACCAAACCGCTTCCGTGGCACGGGATACTCCACGTACCAGTTGGCGTGGGACGACAATTTGTAGGCGGCATTCAGGTACAGCAGGACGAGCTCATCTGAGCCGTACGGGACCAAACGGAATCCGTCGGCTTCCAACCGTGCCCAGTCCGGGCAGTCTCTTTTGATAACGAAGAAAGCGTTGATCTCCGGACGGTGCTTTCTCAGGTACCTGTAGAGGTGCTCAGCATTATCATCGGCCCGGTCAGTCCGGTCCATGAGCAGCCAGGCGTCCTGGTACAGCGTGCGGGCCTTTTCACTGTGTGCCCTGCGGATCAGTGCTGCATCCGCTACAGCCCGCCGTTTCGCTTTGATACCTTCAACCTGTCGCCGGACAAGCCGGCCGGCGGTCTCGGCCGCAGTCCGCGGACGGGAACGGCCGGTGAGGACCCGCCGGACCGTGAGGCTGGTTCGTGCTTTGGCCAGCTTCCTGCCCACGCGCCCGGTCCCAATCGAAGACGTGCCGGTGCGGGCTCCCGCGGCTGACGCCACACGAAGGTAGGGGGTGGGGTTGGGTTTGCGTCCAGGCTGCAGCGGCACGCCGCGGTCGGTCGTCACATGTCCCGGTGATCCATCGAGCGCAATCCGGGTATCTTCGCCCATCGGGAGCACCAGGATCCGTTCCCGCAGGAGCACCCGTCCAAGCACCCGGTGTTCCACCACCTTCGCTGACACCGGCACCACCGGAAGAGCATCTACCATGAACTCCTCCTCGGGTAAGGCGCCCTGGAAGAGGTAGTGGTATGTGGTGACCTGCTGATCAGGGTCCGTGGGTCCCTGCAGAATCGGATGCTCGGCAAACCGCAGCCCCTTGTAATAGGAACGCAGAATGTTGTGGAACAGCCACCCCTGACTCACCACACTGAAGGTATCTATGACCTCTAGGTCTATCAGCGCGATGATTCTCTCCAGCAGGCGGTGCATGCTTTCCTGCTGATCAGGTGTGGCGGACCCGGTATCACTGTGCATCCGCTTGTCATCTATGTAGAACCACACCAGGTCGTAAAGCACCATGTACTGTGCCCAGTGCGGCACCCGGCCCCGGCTGCGTTGTGTGGCCTCCAACATTCCCAACCATCCGTGTTCGGGGAGGTCGCGGTAAGCGCGGGGATCACCCCATGTGCCTTGCACCAGGGATGCTCCGCTGTTGCGCTGACGGCGGTAGTAGTAGCTGGCCGATGCAACCAGCCCGACGACGGGGCGTTCGGCTGCGGCCAGATACCGTCCGATCAGGTGTGCGTCCTCGAATTTCGGCCGGATCCGTTCATCAAAGCGAAGGTTGTTTGCCTCGAGGACCTCGCGTCGAAGGAAAGTCGTGGGGCCGTGCATATGGATGTACTCCGGGTTGAGGTCCAAATCCACCAGCTGGTCCCCGAGACGGAATTTTCGGTTGAGCAGGTGCCCCTGAGACGTCTTGAGCGAAAGGTCGTTAAACTGCACCAGCCGTCCGGCCAGCATTTGTGCGGACTGCTGTGTGTCTCGTGCGATGAAGGCCGCAATCCGCTCAAAATACTCTGGATGGAACGCGTCGTCGGGATCGCAGAAGGTTACCCACGTGTTCTTCACCAGACCCAGGGCGACGTTGCGGGCGGACCCCGGCCCGCCGTTGGCTTTGCGGACCAGACGGACGTTTTCCCGGTTTTCGGCCCACCGAGTCACCAGAGCGGCCGACTCATCCGTGGAACCGTCATCCACGACAACAATGTCCAGGTCATGTACGGGATAGGTCTGGATTTCCAGCGACTTGAGAAACGTCGGTACGTACTCTGCGACGTTATAAAGCGCTACTACGAGGGAAAATTGGCCCTTAGCCACGGCGGTCTCCTGTTGCATTCTTTGGGCGGGCAGGGGCAGCCGTCAGCAGGGCTTCCGCTGCCACCGCAGCGGCTAAGCCCATACTGATGGACGCGAAACTCATGTCCAACGTCGAGGCGTGCGACATGGAGGCATACTGGGGTGGCTGCAGCGCCATGACCAACTCATCCGTCGTGGATACTACCGGTAGCCGGCCCAAGTCAGCGGCAGGATCCAGGTACAACCCTCGGGTCCGGCGGTACTCGTCCAGGTCAGGCACCAGCAGGTAGGTCGGGCGGTTGAGCACCGCATAGTCGAACAGCGCGGATGAATAGTCGGTGACAAGGGCATCCGAAGCGAGGTACAGGTCGTTGAGCTCGGGATACTCCGTAACATCAATGGCCGCGGGGAACGGATCAATATTCCGCTGGCCGGCCACATTATGGTGCCCGCGAATCAGGAAGCGGTAGTCCGGTCCCAGCAGGCGGCTGGCTTCCTCAACGTCCAAAAAACCTGCCCAGTCGGACCTGCCCGCCCCGTCACGGATGGCGTCCCGCCAGGTGGGGGCGTACAGCAGCACCTTATGGTGGGGCGCGAGTCCCAGCAGTGCCCGTACCCGGAGGCGGGTCTCTGCGGCATCCGGGGCGACAAGGGCGTCGTTCCGAGGATATCCCGCCGTCAGTACCTCACCCGTATAATCGAGTGCCTTCGGGAGGACACCCCCCGCGAACTCGTTCTGTGCCAGCAGCAGGTCCCACCATTGGGACTCACGTGCCATCAGGTCCCGGTAGGACAGGGAAAGCAGGTGCTGCGGAATGTCCAGGCCGATCTTCTTCAGCGGTGTCCCGTGCCAGGTCTGCAGGTAGAACTGTCCCGGCGCCTTGCGGAAGTACCAAGGAAAATTGTTGTTGTTCACCAGTATCCGGGTGGACGCCAGCGTCTCATACCATTCGGCGGTGCCCTGCAGCAGCGGCACCGCGTACTCCGGCACCGGAACGGACCGGTCTGCGACGGACCAGTACAGCGGCTCGTCGAAAGCTCGCCCGGCCAGGTAATCGGAAATGGCCCGCGGACTGTCCGTGCAGTTCTTGCCGCCGAAGCTCTCAAAGAAGATACCGGGCCGTATGTGGCGCACAGCCGCCGGACGAAAGCTTTCCCGCCGCAGACGGTACTGGTGGAAGGTACCGGTTTCGTCTTCGGCCAGCGGGGCGCCAATGCTCACGGCCATCGCACCGGAGGCGGTCCTGAGGCCCCGGACGCGTGCTCCGGGAAGCAGTTCCGATCGGAAGCTTCTGGCGGTGCTTTCATCCACGCCCACGGCCGGATCGGCCGGGCCGGCCGCTCCCCCGGTGCGGTTCAGGCGCAGCGTGTAGGAGCCCGACGGCGGTGCCGGCAGTTCGGTCCCCCAGCGGCGGGTGGCCAGTGGTACCCGGAGCTGCAGCGTCCCGTCGTGTCCGTCCAGAACTTCGGCTGGAAGGGTGAACCGCGCCGTCGCCAGGGCGTAGGAGGCATCCGCCGGCGCCCCCTCGACTATGAACAGAAGTTCGTCCACACCATCGCGGGTCAACACAGATAGCGCGGTCACCGCGGGTCCGGAACCGGGTTGCCGTTTCACGGCCGGGCGCGGAACGGGAACCGAGCGTTCCACCCGGAAACCGGCTGCCTCGGCAGCTACGGTCAGTTCCGAAGCCGGGGCGTTCAGCTCCACGGTGAACGCGGATGCAGCATAGCTGCAGTTCCGGTCCCCGGAGAACAGATCGATGTCAGGATCGCTCCGGCGCGTGAATGACAGGACCTCGGCCTCCGCGCCGGTGACGCACAGGTCCAGGGAGTTGGTCCGCAGATCGACGTTGCGCAGGTAGGCGTGCCCGCTGACCGAGACCCGTCCCGATACTGCTTGCACGGGTTCGTCAAGCGCTACCACCAGATCGAGCAGGCTGGGCTGCACCTCCAGCAGTTCCCGGTCTATCGGTGTGGAAATCGCGTCCAATAGCGGCGGCTCCGCGAAGATCCGGCCGTTGGCGAACGTCAGCGGGCTGGCTGTGCCGTTGTTGATCCGGTCCACCACGGCGCGCCGAATGTCCTCCCGGTGGCCGTTCGCGGCCAGAAGGAGCAGTATTCGTGCCTGCGGATCGATCCGGTCCAGATACTTCTCTCCGGCGCAGTAGAAGTCCCGGACACCGTGGTGCAGTAGCTGCCAAAACTCATCGGAGGCATCCGGCACCTGCTCAATGTACGGGACCATGTCGCTGCCCAGGAGTCGCCGGTACCAGCGCTCCTGCACCGCAGCTGACCCCTCGGCGCGGAACAGGGCGGTGACGTCCCGTGCCACGGCGAGCCGGTCCTGCAGGTCTTCCAGCAGGTGTTTGGCCTGCGTGATGGAGGACCCGTCCTCACGGATCCGCCACCAGTAGACCACGGGGCTCAGGATGTCGAAGCTTCGGGCGCGGAGGTAGGCGCGGCTGGTGGTCTCCTGGTCCTCGTAGCGTATGCCTTCGGGGATGGGCCCTACGCAGCGGTTCCAGAAGTCGCGGAGAAATACCTTGTTCCACAGGAACACATCATCAATTGCCTCGGGGCAGTCGTCCAGCCGGATACCGGTGAGCTGCTGCGAATGGATCCGCTCGGCCAGCCGCACCGGAGTGCGTTTATTGCCGCGGATCCGCCCGTAGGATCCCACGCAGAAGTCCGAACCGCTGCCGGCGAGGTGCGCGACCATGGTGGCGTAGGCATCGGAGGGTACAACGTCGTCGGCGTCCGCAAACGTGAGGAACCGGCCGCTGGCGGCACGGATACCCATGTTGCGTGCGCGCCCGTTACCGCCGTGCGGCAGTTTCACCAGCGTGATCCGGCGGTCATGCCGCGCGTAGCCGGCGGCAATTGCCGCGGTACCGTCCGTGGACCCGTCATCCACCAGGATGATCTCCAGGTCCCGGTAGCTTTGCGTCACGAGGCTGGCCAGGCACCGGTCCAGGTATCGGGCAACGTTGTACATGGGGACAACAACGCTCAGCAGCCCGTGCCCCGCCGCGCGGTTGCCCGGGGCGGCCAGACGGCGGAGCCGCGCGCGCAGTGCAGGGTGCAGCTTGCCTGCCAAACCGCTCAGGGGACGGGTGGATGCGTTCGGCATATCAGTTCCGCCAGAAGCCCCGGGTATCTACGATCCGCTTCCCCGCCAGCTGCTCGGGGGTGAGCTCACGGAAAGCGTCGTGATCCACGAGAAGAACGACGACGCCCGCCTCCTTAACCGCCGTCTCTCCGCTCACCACGGTGATGTTCCCAAATCCGGCCAGCTCCTCCGGCAGGGGCGTGTGGGCAAAAGCGGTGCCGGCCAAGATGCGCAGGGACGGGTTGGCCTCGGCCAGGCGGCGCACAATTTCCACCGCCGGAGATTCCCGGGTGTCATCCACATTGGCTTTGAAGGCCAGGCCCAGGGCCGCGACGGTGGTGGCGCCGGATTCCGCCAGGGCCGCCTCAACTGCGGCCACCACGTGGTCCGGCTTGGCGTCATTGACTTCCCGGGCGGCCCGGATCAGCTTGGCGTTTTCCGGGTCGGCCGCCACGATGAACCAGGGGTCAACGGCAATGCAGTGCCCGCCGACGCCGGGACCTGGCTGCAGGATGTTCACGCGAGGGTGGTGGTTGGCCAGATCAATGAGATTCCAGACGTCGATGCCGAGGTTGTCGCTGATAACCGAGAGTTCGTTGGCGAATGCAATATTGACGTCGCGGTAAGCGTTCTCCACCAGTTTGGCCATTTCCGCCGTAGCCGCATCGGTCAGGTGGATGCCGCCCTGGCAGAAGCTGCTGTACAGTGCGGCGGCTGCGGAGGCGGCCTCAGGGGTCAGACCACCGATGATCCGGTCGTTAGTGACGAGTTCGATCATGATCCTGCCCGGCAGCACCCGCTCCGGGCAGTGTGCAAACATGACGGCTGCTTTGCCGCCGTTCGCATCCGGAGCGAGATCGGGGCGCAGCCCCAGGATGACCTCAGCCAGGTGTTTGGTGGTACCCGGAGGTGACGTGGATTCCAGGATGACCAGGTTGCCGGCCTTGATGCGCGGGGCGATGTTACGTGCCGCTTGCTCTACGTAGACCAGGTCGGCGGTCTTGTCCTCTTTGAACGGTGTGGGTACCGCCACGATGTAGGCGTCGGCTTCGGGAACGGTAGCCTGGGCCACGAGGTGGCCCTGGCTGACGGCGCCGGCCACGTGGATCCCTAGATCGGGTTCGACGAAGGGCACGCGGCCTTCGTTCACAGCCTCAACCGTGTACGGATTTACGTCGACGCCGATCACATGCAGGCCCTTGCCTGCCAGGATGGCGGCGGTCGGCAGGCCGATGTAGCCCAGGCCGATGACGGCGACTGTGGTGACGGCCGTTGTGGTCTCGCCGGCGCTATATGTCTGTGTGTTCATTCGGTTCCCCATAGAATCGGAGGTCACCCGAGGCCAGCAAAGTGGCGTCGTCGACCTTCCATGTATGTCCGCTGGCTTCACGGACCTGGTAGTAGTTGAAGCGGTCCGCCGAGTAGATCCGTTTTCCGGCGGCGGCAGCCTGCTTCAGGAAGCCCGTGTCCTCACCCAACCCCAGTGACGGGAAGGGCAGTTCAAGGGCAAGAGTGCGTCGGGTGACAATGGTCGGTCCCATCACGAAGTCCGTGTAGCGGTGTTCGCGGTGTCCGAAGCGGAGGACGACGGCGTTGGAGCTGCGCAGGTGCATGTAGTGTGCCTGCTTGCCCACCACGTCGGCGCCGGAATACTCCAGCGCATACAGCTGGTCGCTGAGGTAGTGCGGCCCGTAGTGGTCGTCGTCATCCATCTTCGCCACCACCTCACCCGAGGCGGCCTCGACGCATCGGTTCAGGCACTCCCCCAGTGATACTTCGGGTCCGGCGGTGAGCAGTCGGACCTTTGTCAGCCCGGAGGCCGCGGAAAGCTCCTGCAGGCGTTCCGGCGCCAGGACGAATCCGTGGGTCAGCAGTACCAGCTCCACGTCCACATCCTGCTGGGCAGCCAGCGTGCGGAACACGTTCTCGAGTTGGTGCGGCCGGATGGTCGGAACCAAGGCAGATACCGTAGGACGGACCGGCGGACGGGACTTCAGCGGGGCCGCGGCCGCCACTATGGTTTCGGCGCGGTGTGCATACGTGTGCTCGGACCAGATCCGGCGCTGGGCACGGTGGACGGTGCGGTCATTGTATTCAGCGTTGCGGACCAGCCCTGCACTCAGTGTGGCGGCCTCCTCCCGGGTGGAGGCAACGGGCACCTCGTCCGGGCTGAAGAACCGGGCCACGGCGTCGCTCGGTGCGCTGATCACGGGAGTCCCCGCGGCGCTAATCTCGAAAATACGCCGGGCACACATACTCGGAGAATCCACCACTGAGTTGACGTTCAGGAAGACCTTGTAGGCCTTGTAGGCGGACAGCATCTGTGGATACGACAAGGAGCCGACCACCCGGTCATCCAGGGGTGGGGGGAACTGATAGTTGGGGTCCCCGCCGAGATTCCGGGAAAATATTTCCAGGCCGAGGGGCAGCTTCGCGTCCATCGCTCCGCCCAGGAGCATGTCCATCTGGTGACGCCGCTCCGGGTACTTGTGGGCGAAGTACATACCGGCGAAGCCGATGTCCCTGGCATGCCGGCCGTGTTTCGGCCGTGCCGGGTTGTGGATCGCCGGCTGGGCGGCGAACGGGAGGACACCGATGTTGCTGTGTCCCAGGTCCCTGCGATAGTGCTCGACCCTGCGCACATCGGAGGTGAAAACGTGGTCGAACAGCGCCGCTGCAGGGAGGAAATCCTCATAGTGCGGCGGGTCTTCCTTGTTCCAAAAGACGGTGGGGATCCCCTGGCTGCGGCTGTAGGCAAGCAGGTCCACGAGTGCGGCGGCCGGGCCGGCAGGTCCGGCCAGCTTCCCGCGCCACAGCCGGTTGTTGCCCGCCCACGCGGACTCCACGAAGATCAGGTCCACAGCGCGCTCCGTCAGCTGCTGCCGCCAGCCGGCCGGGTCCAGCGCCACCGTGTTCCATTCGAAGGCGAAGGCCGCGGCGGAGAACTCGTCAAGGATGACGCCCACCGTCAGGTCGCCGCGCCTGGGCGGACGTCCCGGGACGGTGGCAGCGGGAATCGACAGCCGCCGTTTGGAACCGCGGCCTATCCAGCCTGCCTCCACGCCACGGGAATTCGCCGGATCGGCGAATCCCTGTTCCGCCCGCCGGCGCACGTTCCATTCGCGCAGTTCCGACGGCCCGCCGGAACGCAGGTGCCAGAGGCCGGTGCGAAAATCCTTCAGCGACGCCATTACTGGACCTTCGCACTGCGGCGGCCGGTGGAACGTTCCTGGATCCGGGTGACGGTCAGTGCCTCCATGGCGTCCGTGCGAATTTTGGCCGCACTGATGTTGTTGCCCTTGGACAGGTGCCGGGTGAAGTCCTTATAGGCCTTCACGACCTCCCGCGGCTCACCGTCCATCAGCAGGTCGCCCTTATCCATCCACACCACGCGCGAACACATCTCGGTGATGGTTTCCAGGCTGTGGCTGACCAGGAACACGCAGCCGGCGTTTCCCCGCAGCTCGTCCATCCGTTTCCGGCTCCGGTCCGCGAACTGCGCGTCGCCGGTGTTCAACGCCTCATCGATCAACAGGATCTCGGGGTCGATGCTCGCGGCGATGGCGAAGCGGAGGCGGGAGGACATACCGGAGGAATAGGAGCGCATGGGCAGGTGGATGGCCTTTTCCAAGCCGGAAAGTTCGACAATGGACTCGTACCGTTCGCTGATCTGGTCATAGGTCAGTCCCATGGCCAGGCAGCCCAGGACAACGTTGTGGTCTCCGGGGAGTTCGGGGACCAGGGCCGCATTGACGCCCAGCATGATCGGCGTACTGGAGGCGTACACCGCGCCTGTGTCCGGCTTGACCTGGCCGTTGATCAGTTTCATCAGTGTGCTCTTGCCGGAACCGTTGCGGCCGACGATGCCGATCGACTCTCCCCGGACCGCCACGAGGGACATTGGGTTCAGGGCATTGACGGTCACCAGGTTCGGTTTGCCCGTGATGCGGCGCAGCAGGCCGCCAATGCCGTTCCGGCTCCCCGGGACCGCTTCGCTCGAGGGCACACGATAACTCATGCTTACCTCGTCGATCACCACGCAGGGGTCCTCCGCGAGGAACTGCAGGTCCTCAGGCGCGTCCATAGGTCTCCTCCGCCCGCCAGAAATAAACAGCCCCTACCGCAAGTGCGCCCAGCGCCCAGCAACTGAGGATGGCCCACGACTGCCATGACGGCACTGCTGCATAGAGCAGGCAGTCCCGCACAATATCCAGAACCTGGAACAGCGGATTCAGCTCGAGAATGCCGAGCACCACGGGGTCGTCGATAAAGCGGTCAAAACTGTAGAAGACGGCGCTGGCATACATCCACGCCCGCAGCGCGAAGCTCAGGAGGTGCACGACGTCGTTGACCCGGGAGATCACCCGCGCCAGTATCAGGCCTACTCCCAGGTTGAAGATCCACTGCAGGGCAAGCGCCGGGATCACCAGCAGCCACCGCCACGTGACGTCCTCCGTGGGCGGGACCAGAAGCACCAGCAGCATCATCACAATCAGGACCGGTATGTTGGCCAGCAGCTCGCGCAGGTTCACGGAAATCGGCAGGGTGGCCCGCGGGAAACTGAAGGCCTGGATCACGGCGCGGTTCTGCTGGATGGACCGTGCGCCGTTGGTGATGGCCCGGGAACTGAACTGGAACAGGAAGACTCCAATGACCAGGTAGCCAATAAAGTTCTCGATCCCGCCGCCGGTGTTCAGCAGCAGGCCAAAGATCAGGTAGTAGGTCAGGCCGTTCAGGATCGGGTTCAGGATCAGCCAGGCGCTGCCGAGGCGGTCCCTGCGGTTGCCGCTCTGCACCCGCGATTTGGCGTCGTAGGCGATGAAGTGCCGGTAGTTCCAGATCTGGACGAGGTAGTCGACGAATCCGGGACGCGCACCGACCCGCTGCAGTCCCCTGATGTCTACAGACAGGGGCTGCACCGCCAGTGCGTCCTCATTGGTCCGCGCCATTACGCAGCACCTGCGAGCGCGCGGTACCACTCGGTGGTCTGCTCTGCCGCTGATCCCCAGGTACGGGTGGCCAGAACGTGGCTGCGCCCGTTGCTTCCGAGCGCGGCGCGGCGCGCGGCGTCGGACATCAGGGAATCGATCGCTTCGGCCAAGTGGGCCGGATCGGAGGGCCGAACCAGGAGCCCGTTCTCTGCATGCCGGACCAGCTCGCCCAGCGCCGGCAGGTCGCTGGCTATTACGGGCCGGGCGCAGGCCATGGCCTCCACCGGCTTCAGCGGCGTTACCGCTTGTGTCACGTTCAAATCCTTCCGAGGCACCACAAAAACGTCGAGTGCCTGATGATACAAATGGGCCTGTTCCCGGGGCACCCGGCCGGTGAAGATCACGCGGCCGGTCAGTCCGAGTTCGGCGGACAGCGCCTTCAACCGCGGTGCGGACGCACCGTCGCCCACGATCAGGCACTTGAGGTGCCGGTGCCGGTCAGCGACGAGGCCGAAGGCTGCAATGAGGTCATCGAGCCCCTCATAGTCAACCAGACTGCTGACCGTTCCAATTAATTCCGTGTCCGGATCCAGGCCGAGGGCACGGCGGGCTTCGGCGGCCGGCAGGGGTGTTTCGAGGTATCCCTCCCCCACGGCGTTGGGAAGCAGTCGGATCCGTTCCCGGGGAACTCCGCTGCCGGAGATCTGTTCGGCCATGACGGTCCCGAGCGTGGGCACCAGGGCCGCGCGACCCATAACGTCCGCTTCCCGGTCCTGGAAGAGCCGGTACCGCTCGCTGCTGCGCGCTTCCTCCGGCCGGGTCGAGGCCCATGTGTCGGCGAGCTGCCCGCGGACTTCGTAGATCCAGGGAATGCCGAGGGCCTCGGCGACGGCGGCAGTGACCAGTCCGTTGACGAAATGCGTGGTGGTATGCAGAACGGCCGGCCGCGTCTGCAGGGCCAGGGCAAGGGTCAGCTCGGCCTGCTGCTGCAGACGTTGCTGCATGCCAAAGGGCAGGTGTGCAGGCAGCAGCCGGTAATAGGTGACGCCGTCAATGCTGTCGCTGTCCCCGGCCAGCAGTTTGCCCACCTGGACCGGGTAGCCCGGACGGGTCACTGCATGCACCTTCCAGCCATGCTCGGACTGTGCCTTCAGGATTGAGTGCGTGCGCTGGGCATAGCCGCTTCCGGTGTGCGGGAGGCTGTTGGTGAGAACGTGCAGCACCGTCTCGGGGTTCGGGGCGTAACCCTTGGCCGGATCCAGGCGCGGCTGCCATCCTTCGAAAACGGCCAGCTCCGACGCCAAGCGGCGCTGCTGGCGGCGCTCCGCGGGGCTGCCGGCCGCGAGGACTTCGACGGCACCGGTCATGTCGCCGTCGTACCACCGGCGGCGCGCCACCGTACCGGGCAAACCGCGGGTACCGGGTTCCGCTGCGCCAATGAGCCGATCAGCCAGGTTCCCTAGTCCGGCAGCCGTAGCCACGTCCGCGAAGTGCAGTGCCTTCCGGCCGGCAATGCCGTCCGATACTGCCGCAGTGAGCCGGCGTTCGGCCGTTTCCTTTTCGCCCCGCACGACGGCGGCAAGCGGTCCCAGGACTGTCCCTGCTGCAAGCCTCTCCGCTGTGCGTACCATCGGATCCAGCACCCGGCTGGGAAGTCGCCGGGATATCTGCAGTGCCAGGACCACCGGGTCATCGCCCAGATGCTCGAGTACGGTGCCTAGCGCCAGGGAGGAATTACGGGCCGCTGTCCTGAACTTCATGCGTGCGGCCGGTCCGCCGCCACGCTGCGCAGCAGGTCGGCATAGGCCACTGCCAGTGCATCCACGTCGGCATTGTCCTGCACCCAGTCCCGTCCGGACGTACCTGTGAGGAGTCTGCTCCGGTCAGCGTGGAGTTCCTTCCACAGCTGGGCGATCGATTCAGCGGAGGACTCCACCACGTCGCCGGCACCCGATTCCTCGATGATCGAACGTGCCTCGCCGCGAACGACGGCGGTAACGTGCCGGCCTACGGCCAGTACCTCGTAGGTCTTGGACGGGATGGTGGTTTCAAAGGATTTCCAGTCGTCGCGGAGGGAGACCACACAGGTGTCCGCCTCCCGGTAGTACTCCATGACTTCCTGTCGGCGGGCCGGGCCGTGAAAGCTCACGGGTGCATCGAGTTCCCGGGCCAGTGCCATCAGCTGCCGACGCTGGACGCCGTGGCCCACCATCGTCAGGTGGACGTAGTCGCGTGCCAGGGCAGCGGCCCGGATCACCAGGTCCAGCCGCTGGCTTTCGCCGTGGTTGCCGAGGTAGAGCACCTCCAGCCGTTCCCGCCTTTCCGGGGGTGGAGGCAGCAGCTCCCGTACCGAAATGTCAACGCCGTTGACCACCGTGGCCACGTTCTTCAAGCCTCGTTCCCGAAGGGTGGCGGCGAACCCGTAGGTTACGGTCACCACCAGGTCCGCACGTTCCTGGAACGTGACTACTGCCCGTTCCGTCAGGCTCTTGGCACTTCCCCGGACAATCCGGGCGTCGCGGGCAATATCGGGCCAGGCATCGCGCATGTCAACGACGAAGGGAACACGTCGAATCCTGGAGAGCAGGTATCCGGCTCCAAGGATGGGCAGGCTGGGAACAGTCACGATGACTGCGTCGGGCCGCCGGGTCAGCATGCCGGCCGCTACGGATGCCGCGGCACTGAAACAGTGGTCCATTAGCCGCCCCAGCCGTGTGGTGCGGTGCCAAAGGTAGGGAACCCGCAGGATCCGTTCACCAAACATGCCCACGTCCCAGCGGAATGCACGCCCGGCCTCGGATTTTGGGAGTGTGCGCCGGCCGTTGGGTGCGTGGGCAACGGGCGTAATAACCAAAACCTCCCAATCGAGACTTCGGAAATACCGGTTGAATTGTGTCCAACGGCGCTGGGGAGGGCTGTGTTCCGGCGTATATGAATGGGTAAGCAACTGAACCCGCACCGATATTTCCCCCATACCAAAAACGTCGCCGCGCACTTCACGACAGAAAGACGGAGCCTATTCTACTCCTTGGTTTTACCTGTCCCGACCGGAACCGTCGGGCCTGATCCTCGAAGTTTCAGATAATACAGTGCTCCCGCACCAATCAGGAGAACAATGACGCCTCCCCTGACTGCCCATCCGGTTCCGCCGCTGGAATTGGCATTTTCGGCGGAAAGCGGCGCTGCACTGGGCGTGCCGGTAGGGCTGACCTCAGTGGCACTGGGTGAGGACGACGGCGAAGCGGAAACCGTCGGTGTCGTGGACGGAGTGGGTGTGGGCGTGGGCGAGGGCTCGGCGTTCGGGTCGCGTGCCTCTCCGGTCTCCGGGTCCCAGACCAGGCCGGTGTACTCCCAGGTGGCCGGGTTGACCAGGTTCCCGGTGACCGGCTCAATGAAATAGCCGGTATCCGGGTGGATGAGGTAACCGGTGGAGGTATCCACTTGATAGCCCGTCACGGGATCCGTTCCCCGGGGCGCCGGAGCCTGCTCCGGCGGAGCCGAAGGGTTCACAGGAGCGGGTTCGGGGTTACCCGGATTCGGGGCCGGCTGCTGGGCCGGAGGTACGGACGGGGCCGGCTGGGGGGCCGGCTGGGGGGCAGGCTGCACCACGGGCGGAGGATCGGCAGGCTGTTGCGGCGTCTCCGGAGAAGGGATCACCGGATCGGAGGGAGGTTCCTCCCCTTCCACTGCTGAAGCCGGGCCGGCCGCTATGAGCCCGGCGATCAGCGCCGCAGCCCCGGCGGCAGCAGCACGTTGTCTGAATTTACCCATGGTCTTTAGTTCCGCTCTTTGATGGTGTCCACGTATCCGGCCATGTCATCTGCATCCAGAGCGGCCCCCATGTCAGCAATGGCACCGGTATCGGGAATGATAATCGATTGTCCGTCCGCGGAGGTGCCAATTCCTGCATTGGGCAGGGTAAACATATGCACGTCATCAGAGCGCACGCTGCGCAGGCTCAGTCCAAGGCTGCCAACCGCGGCAGCATCGAGTTCCTCGTCGACACGGAGATAGGGGGAAATCCCGCTCACCATGTTGTTGATCCTGACGGGGTTCGAAAGGGTGTCCTTTGCCAGGACACCGGAAATAAGACCGGAGAGGAAAGCCTGCTGGTTTTTGACCCGCTGATAGTCCCCGTCAGTAAAGGCATACCGTTCGCGGACATATTTCAGCGCTGATTCGCCCTCGATCCGGATGGGACCTGCGTCGAAATACTCCCCTTCCGCCCCTTCCGATTGGAAGGCCACCTCATTGTTCACGGAGACTCCGCCCAGGGCCTCCGTCAGGCCTTTGAACCCCTCGAAGTCAATGACCGTCACATGATCAATCGGAATATCGAAGAGGGACTGCACGGTGGCCACAGTGAGCTGGATGCCGCCGAACGCGGACGCCGCGTTGATCTTGTGCTCGCCGTACCCGGGGATCTCCACCCAGGTGTCCCGCATGATCGACGTGACGTAGATGCCGTGGCGGTCCCCCGGGATGTGCAGCAGCATCATGGTGTCTGACTGCGCGTCACCGGCGGCGGGGTCCCTGCTGTCGCTTCCGATCAGCAGGATGTTCTGTGAGTCCTTGGCAGCTTCGGACTTATCCGGCCGGTCTGCGGGGAGCGCATTGGCGATGACCTGCTTACCGGTGTCAAAGGTCCGTGCCAGGTTCCAGAGGTAGCCTCCGGCAGCCAGCGCGGCCACCAGGACCAGGCTCAGCATCACCAGCAGCACGGTCCGCGCCGGGCGGCGGGTCTTGCGGGGCCGCTGCTCGGTATCGTCGAAGGTAAATGGATGGTCGCTCACGTTGTGTCCTCAGGTCGGGGGCGCTAGAAGTCTACCCATACGGGGGCCCCTCCGGATTCCAGCGGTACCCGGCACGCCGGATATCCTTGGTCCATGAAGTCCTTTGCACTCCCAGTTGTGTCCTTGGCCGTTGCGGCAGTGGCGACCGGCTGCAGCCCGGTGGCCAATATCGAGTCCGCACCGGACGCAGCCAACCCGGAGTGCGCCGCCGTTATGGTGGCTTTGCCGAGCGAAATGGCCGGGTATGAACTGAGGGACACTGACAGCCAGGCGACGGCGGCGTGGGGCAACCCCTCCAAGGCGATCCTGCGCTGCGGAGTTCCCGTCCCGGGTCCCACAACCGACCAGTGCGCCACGGTGAACGGCGTGGACTGGCTCCTCCGCGAAGGTGACCAGACGTGGACCGCCACCACCTACGGCCGGGATCCTGCCGTGGAAGTGATTTTCAATCCGAACGAGATTGCCTCGTCAACGGTGCTGGTTCAGTTGCAGAACGCCGTATCCAATATCGAGCCCACCCGGGAATGCCTGAGCCCCGAAGATACCCTGGACTTGGAAGGTTAGTTTAGGGATCCGGATTAGCTGGCGGGTGCTCCTGCCGGGAGCCGTTCTGCCAGGTTATCCGCCGCAAGCGCCTCGGCTATGGCCGCAACTGTCCCCCGGTCCGGGACCGCTGCTGGCAGGCCGTCCGCAGATACACCTCCGCTGACAACGGGCAGCGTGTACATGTGGACATCCGCCGGCCGGATCTGCCTGAGGCTGAAGGCCAAGGCTCCTGCGGCCCTCGAGTCGAAGCCCTCATCCACACTGAGGTACGGCGAAAAATCACGGACTACGTTGCTTATCCGCACCGGACTGGTGAGCGTTTCGCGGTCCAGGAGTCCGGAGAGAATACCGGCAAGCAGCGCTTGCTCGTTCCTGACCCGCCGCGAGTCGCTGTCGCCCGTGAACGTGTGCCGGGTGCGGACGTAGTTCAGCGCCGACTCCCCTGTCACGGTAATCTGCCCTGCAGCGAAGAACTCGCCGGCGGCTCCGTCGGCGTAGAAGGCTTCGTCGTTATGCAACGTGACCCCGCCCAGGGTGCTGGTCAGGCCACGGAAACCCTCGAAGTCGACGATGGCTACGTGGTCAATGGGTACGCTGAACAGGTTCTGCACCGTCTCAACCGTCAGGGAAACGCCTCCGAGCGCCATGGCAGAGTCGATCGGGCGGCTGCCGTGGCCCGGCACGTCCACCACCGCGTGGGGCAGGATGGACAGCACGTAAACGCCGCTGCGGTCTCCCGGAAGATGCAGCAGCATCATCATGTCCGGAGTCGCATCGCCGCCTGCGGGATTCCGCGTTTCGCTGCCCATCAGGAGAATGTTCCGTGCGTTCTCTGCGGCTTCCGTCCGCGGTGGCTTATTCTCCGGAAGCGCGCCGGCGATGGTCGTCCTGCCTCCGTCGTAGGCGGTGCCCAGATACCAGAGGAACCCTCCTGCGGCTACAGCTACCGCCAGCACCACACCCAGCATTGACAGCACGGTATTGCGGATATGTTTTCTCCGCAGTCCCATCCGCCGGCGCCCGTGTGCCGGAGCCGCCGCAACGGTGTCCGGTGATGGGCGCCTGCGCATGCCGGGTCCTTGCATCATGTCCGGTCCTCGCATCCAGAGTCAGTCCTAAAGGCCTGAGTCTAACCATGCGGGGGCTTCCGGACAGGGGAAACTGCAGCGGGAGGGATACCCGAAAAACCCGGAGCCCTACGCGCTCCGGAGCTGGTCTAGCGCAGGCCGGTGGGCCGTTCCAGTGCCAGCGAAATGAGTTCGTCGATCAGCTCGGTGTAGGGCAGCCCGGATTTGGCCCACATCTGCGGATACATGCTGATGGGGGTGAACCCGGGCATGGTGTTGATCTCGTTGATGATCAGTTCGCCGCCGGGGGTGTAGAAGAAGTCCACGCGGGAGAGCCCCTCGCCGCCCACGGCGTCGAAGGCCACTCCGGCGAGCTGGCGGACCTGTGCTGAAATATCCGCCGGGAGATCCGCCGGGCAGCTCAGCTCCGCCGCGGTTCCGTCAACATACTTGGCTTCGAAGTCATACCATTCGTGCCCGCCGTCCTGGACGGCGATTTCACCCGGCTGGCTGGTGCGGGGATCTTCGGTGCCGCGGCCCTGAAGGACGGCCACCTCGATTTCCCGGCCGACGATCCCGGCTTCGACTACTACCTTCGGATCGTGCAGCCGGGCGGCCTCAATGGCCGCCGGCAGCTGTGCCGGGTCCGTCACCCGCGTGATGCCCATGGAGGAACCGGCCCGGGCGGGCTTCACGAACAGCGGGAAGGCCAGTGACCCGGCGCGGTCCAGGCAGCCCTGCGGATCCCGCAGCCACTGCCGGTCGGTGATGACCTCGTAGGGGCCAACACTCAGTCCGGCCGATTCAAACACGACCTTCATGTAGTGCTTGTCCATTCCCACGGCGGAGGCCAGCACCCCGGCACCCACGTACCGGACATCTGCCATTTCCAGCAGTCCCTGCAGGGTACCGTCCTCGCCGAACGGTCCGTGCAGCAGCGGCAGGACGACGTCGATCCGTCCAAGGCTGCGGGGCAGGCTGCCAGGGGCGTGGGCCACCAGTTCGCGGCTGTTGTCCTGGGACGAGAGAACTACCGATTCCTCGGATGCCGACACTTCGGGCAGGGTGGCCGAGCGCAGGGACCATTGCGCGGGATCAGCCGAGACGAGGCTCCACTGTCCGTTTTTGGCAATGCCGATGGGAACGACGTCGTACTTGTCGGTATCAATGGCCTGCAGCACACCGGCCGCGGTCACGCAGCTGACGGAGTGTTCGCTGGAGCGGCCGCCGAACAGCACTGCTACGCGCGGCCGGCTCGAACCGCCGGCGGGAGCGGCAGCGGCAGCAGATGGGAATTCAACACTCACGGGGCGGACACACCTTCGGATTTCAGTTCGCGGGCCAGCAGCCGCGGGCCCAGTTCATCCACAGTTATAGCGCCCTGCAGTACGGCGACGACGTTTTCGGTGATGGGCATGTAGACGCCCAGCTGGGTGGCCCGGTCCAAAACGGCCTGGGCCGATTTGATCCCTTCGGCGGTCTGCGTCATGGACGCATTGACCTCGGCCAGGCTCAGGCCCTGCGCGAGCAGTGTGCCGGCAGTGTGGTTGCGGGAGAGCGGCGAGGAGCAGGTGGCAATCAGATCCCCCATGCCGGCCAGACCTGACATGGTTTCGGCGTCGCCGCCCAGGGCCAGTGCCAGCCGGGTGGTCTCCGCCAGTCCCCGTGTCATCACGGAAGCCTTGGTGTTGTCCCCCATCTTCTTACCGTCACAGATTCCGACGGCCAGGGCGATCACGTTCTTGACGATGCCGCCGATCTCGGTACCCACCACATCGGTGTTGGTGTACGGCCGGAAGTAGGGCGCGGTGCAGGCTTCGGCGATCCACCCGGCAGTGTCCAGGTCGGTGCAGGCCACCACCGAGGCGGTGGGCTCCTGGCGGGCGATTTCCATCGCCAGGTTCGGACCTGACACCACTGCAATTCGTTCCGCGGGCAGGCCGAGCTCCTCGGCGATGACCTGGCTCATCCGCGCATCGGTTCCACGCTCCAGCCCCTTCATCAGGGACACGACGACGGCGTCGTCCGGGATCAGCCCGGCGACGTCGCGCAGCTGCGCACGCAGGGACTGCGCCGGAACAGCCAGGACCACCAGTTCTGCGCCGCTGAGCACCTCGCCCAGGTCCGTGGAGGCACGCAGGTTCTCCGGAAGGACAGTGTCCTTGAGGTACTGGGTGTTGCGGTGGCGGCCGTTGATGTCCTGGGCCACCTCGGGGCGGCGGGCCCATAGCCGGACGTCAGTGCCTCGGCGGGCACCGGAATCTGCGGCGATTTTGGCGAAAGCCGTACCCCAGCTTCCTGCGCCCAGGACGGCGACGACGGCGGGATGTTCACTGCGGGCGGTCACTCTCGAGCCTCCGGGTTGATGTGTTTGGATGTGGTGCCGGAGGCGTTGTCTCCGGTCTCGAAGGACCGGCCGATTTGACGCTGTCCGTTGGCCACCGGGTCCCAGCGGGTTTCGGGCGGCTCCGCACCGCGGAGTTTGGACACCATGTCGGTCAGGTCCGACATGATCCGGTCGGTGGCGCCGTCCAGGACGGACTTGCTCAAGGGCTGTCCGGCAAAGTCGGACAGGTCAACCGGCTCACCCACCACCAGCTGTACGTGTTTGCGCGGGAAGAGCGAGGGACGCTTCGCATAGCGCGGGAGCAGTTCCTGGGCTCCCCAATGGGCTATCGGGATCACCGGCACCCCGGTGGTCAGCGCCAGCCGCGCCGCGCCGGTCCGGCCTTTCATCGGCCAGAGATCCGGATCCCGTGTCAGTGTGCCTTCCGGGTAGATCACCAGTGCCCGCCCGGCGGCGAGGGCCTCGCGGGCAGCATCCAGGGACCCTGCCGCACCGGCGGTCACGCGTTCCACCGGAACCTGGTTCGTGGACGAAAGCGCGGGGCCCAGCACCGGTACCTTGAACAGTGACGCCTTGGCCAGGAAATGTGGCGGGTAACCCTGGTTGTAGAGGAAATGACCCACCACCACCGGATCGATTTCAGTCACGTGGTTGGGGCAGACAATAAACCCCGTGTCCTTGGGCAGGTTCCCTGCACCGTGCCACTGCTTCTTGAGGAAGAGGTTGAACACCGGGCGCAGGGTCCCCGCGAGCAGCGCGAAGACCACCCGTGACTTGGTCGATTCCTTCATGGCGTCAGGCTACCGGAGTCCGGCGGATACGCCGGAAGCCACGTCAAAGTCCGCGCCGAGTCCCTCTAGCTTGCCCTGGAAGTGTTCGTAGCCACGGTTGATCAGCTCGATGCCGGTGACACGGGACGTGCCCTCGGCGGCCAGCGCCGCGATCAGGTGGCTGAAGCCGCCGCGCAGGTCCGGAATATCGATCTCCGCTCCGCGCAGCTGCACGGAGCCCGCGATAACTGCCGAGTGCAGGAAGTTCCGCTGCCCGAAACGGCACGGGACGCTGCCGAGGCATTCACGGTGCACCTGGATATTGGCGCCCATCCGGACAAGAGCGTCAGTGAAGCCGAACCGGTTCTCGTACACCGTTTCGTGCACGATGGAAACGCCCTCGGCCTGGGTCAGCGCGACCACCAGCGGCTGCTGCCAGTCGGTCATGAACCCGGGGTGCACGTCAGTTTCCAACACCAGCGGGTTCAGTGCACCGCCGGGATGGTAGAAGCGGATGCCGCCGTCGTCGACGTCGAACGCTCCGCCGATCTTGCGGTACGTGTTCAGGAACGCGGTGAGGTCCTTCTGGTCCGCGCCCTCAACGTAGATGTCGCCCTTCGTCACCAGGGCCGCCGAGGCCCATGAAGCAGCCTCGTTGCGGTCAGGCAGGGCACGGTGGTTGTAGCCCGTCAGTTCTGCCACGCCTTCAATCCGGATGACCCGGTCTGTCTGCACGGAGATGATGGCGCCCATCTTCTGCAGGATGGCGATGAGGTCAAGGATCTCCGGCTCCACGGCAGCGCCGCGCAGCTCGGTGATACCCACGGCCTTCACGGCGGTCAGGAGGACCTGTTCGGTGGCGCCGACACTCGGGTAGGGCAGCTCCAGCTTGGCGCCGGTGAGGCCCTTGGGTGCGGAGATGGAGATACCGCCGGGGCGCTTTTCCACCACGGCACCGAAGTTGCGCAGCATCTGCAGGTGGTAGTCGATGGGCCGGTCGCCGATTTTACAGCCGCCCAAATCCGGGATGAACGCCTCGCCGAGGCTGTGCATCAGGGGTCCACAGAGAAGAATCGGGATGCGGGAATCGCCGGCGTGAGCGTCAATATCCTTGGACGCCGCGGTCTTCGCGTTCTTCGGATCCATGGTGAGATCGCCGGTAACCGGGTCCTTGGAGACCTCTACGCCGTGCAGCTTCAGCAGCGATGTGACAACCTCAACGTCCTTGATTTCCGGAACGTTGCGCAGCAGGGAGGGACCGTTGCCAAGCAGGGCGGCAACCATGGCCTTGGGGACAAGATTCTTCGCCCCGCGGACCGGCACCTTTCCGGAGAGAGGAACACCGCCTCGGATCGTAAGGACGCTACCCATGAACACCTGATTTCTTAACTAGATTGGCCCCGAACGCAATAAGAGACTGCCTCCAAGCATAGGAGGAAGCGCCTACTTACTGAAATGACTCCGCTCCCCGGCGGGGGCCCTGCCGGGTGGATTCCGGTCATGGCTGGCGGAGGGGAAAGCAGATAGGCCCCGCCGTCGCGGGGCCTACCAATAGTATCGAGATTCGGGGACGCCCATGAAACCGGGCGGGGCGCAAATCGGCAGTACCCTGCCGGATTCCTAACCGGGAAAAACGCCCTGGTGTAGGGCAGGAAGGGTGGTGGGCTTGTAGGACGGCCGATGCGCTTCGAAGCTGGTGATTTCCGACTCATGCCGCAGGGTCAGTGCAATGTCGTCCAGGCCTTCGAGCAGCCGCCAGCGGGTGTACTCGTCAATATCGAACGGCGCATTCACGCTGCCGCAGACCACGGTGCGGGCCTGCAGGTCAACCGTGACCTCCGTCCCCGGAGCCTCCTCCAGCACTTTCCAGATGAGTTCAATGTCGTCCTGGGCCACCTGCGCAGCCACCAGTCCCTGCTTCCCGGAGTTGCCGCGGAAAATATCGGCAAACCGGGAGGAGAGCACGGCGCGGAAACCGTAGTCCTTCAAGGCCCAGACGGCGTGCTCGCGGGAGGAGCCGGTACCGAAATCCGGTCCGGCCACCAGCACCGAGCCGCGGCTGTAGGGTTCCTGGTTGAGGATGAAGTCCTCGTTCTTCCGCCAGCCGGCAAAGAGGGCATCTTCGAAGCCGGTCCGGGTGATCCGCTTGAGGTAGACGGCGGGGATGATCTGGTCCGTGTCCACGTTGCTCTGGCGCAGCGGAACACCGATGCCGGTGTGGGTGGTGATCTTTTCCATAACAGGTTCTCCTATGCAGCGCTGGCGGCGTCGACGGCGGCACCGGGCAACGGGTCCAGGTCAGAGGGCGAGCTGAGGGTTCCGCGGACGGCCGTGGCGGCCGCGACAACCGGCGAGACCAGGTGGGTGCGGCCGCCCTTGCCCTGGCGTCCTTCAAAGTTCCGGTTGGACGTGGAGGCGCAGCGCTCCCCCGGTTCGAGCTGATCCGGGTTCATGCCCAGGCACATGGAGCACCCGGCGAAACGCCATTCCGCCCCGAACTCCTTGAACACCTTATCCAGCCCTTCGGCTTCCGCCTCCAGACGCACCCGTGCGGAGCCGGGCACCACCATCATGCGGATATCCGGATCCTTCTGCCGGCCGCGGATGATGTCGGCGGCAATGCGCAGGTCCTCGATGCGGCTGTTGGTGCAGGAGCCGAGGAAGACCGTATCCACCCGGATTTCCTTCATGGGCGTACCGGCGGCCAGATCCATGTAGGTCAGCGCACGTTCGGCCGCGGCGCGGGCGTTTTCGTCGGCGAAGTCCTCGGGTGCGGGCACGGCGTCCGAGAGGGACACCCCCTGGCCGGGGTTCGTGCCCCACGTGACAAAGGGCTCCAGCTCATCGGCGTCCAGGAACACCTCGGCGTCGAACACCGCGTCCGGGTCCGAGGCGAGTGAGCGCCAGTGCTCGACGGCGGCGTCCCAGTCCCGGCCCTGCGGCGCGTGCGGGCGTCCCTTCAGGTAGGCGAAGGTGGTGTCATCCGGCGCCACCATGCCGGCCCGCGCGCCTGCCTCGATGGACATGTTGCAGATGGTCATCCGCGCTTCCATGGACAGTGAGCGGATCGCGGAGCCGCGGTATTCGAGCACATAGCCCTGACCGCCGCCGGTGCCGATCTTGGCGATCACGGCCAGGATGATGTCCTTGGAGGTGACCCCGGGGCGCAGCGTCCCCTCCACGTTGATAGCCATGGTCTTGAACGGCTTCAAAGACAGTGTCTGGGTGGCCATCACGTGTTCCACTTCGGAGGTTCCGATGCCCATGGCCAGGGCACCGAACGCTCCGTGCGTGGAGGTGTGCGAGTCTCCGCAGACCACGGTCAGTCCGGGCTGGGTCAGGCCCAGCTGCGGGCCGACCACGTGCACAATGCCCTGTTCGGCGTCGCCGAGGGGGTGCAGCCGGACACCGAACTCCGCGCAGTTGGCCCGCAGCGTTTCAATCTGCGTGCGGCTCACGGGGTCAGCAATCGGCTTGTCGATGGCCAGCGTGGGCGTGTTGTGGTCCTCGGTGGCGATGGTCAGGTCCGGACGGCGCAGCCCCCGGCCGGCCAGGCGCAGCCCTTCGAAGGCCTGCGGGGAGGTCACCTCATGAATAAGGTGCAGGTCGATGTACAGAAGATCCGGGGCACCGTCCTCGCCCTTGTGCACTACGTGCTCATCCCAGACTTTCTGCGCAAGCGTCCTGCCTGCTACATGCTCAGCCATGCCGGTACCCCTCGTTGAGATTCTTGTGCTGTTCCTCAAGGGAACCAGCAGACGGAGCTGCCGGTCCAGCTTTTCAATTTGCATCTCAGATAGTGAGACGGCAGTATCAGAGGATGGACACAGCAAGCGGGGTAGGCGTTATCGACAAAGCGGCCATGGTGCTGGACGCCCTGGAGGCGGGGCCGACCACGCTTGCCCAACTGGTCTCCGCCACCGGACTTGCCCGCCCCACCGTGCACCGGCTGGCGCTGGCACTGGTCCACCACCGCCTGGTGGGGCGCGACATCCAGGGCCGGTTTGTCCTGGGCGGGCGCCTGGTGGAGCTGGCCTCCGCCGCCGGTGAAGACCGCCTGATCGCTTCCGCGGGTCCGGTACTGCTGCAGCTGCGCGATGCAACCGGCGAAAGCTCCCAGGTCTTCCGGCGGCAGGGCGAGTGGCGCGTCTGTGTAGCCTCTGCGGAACGCCCCATCGGCCTGCGGGACACCATTCCGGTAGGTACCCAGCTTTCCATGAAGGCCGGCTCAGCCGCCCAGTGCCTGCTGGCCTGGGAGGACCATGACCGGCTGCTGGAAGGCCTGCACAACGCCCGGTTCACCCCTACCGTGCTGGCCGGCGTCCGACGCCGGGGCTGGGCACAGAGCCTGGGGGAACGGGAGCCCGGGGTCGCGTCGGTGTCCGCTCCGGTGCGGGGTCCTTCCGGACGCGTGATCGCCGCCGTTTCGATTTCCGGCCCCATTGAGCGGCTGACCCGCCAGCCGGGCCGGATCCACGCCGAAGTAGTCGCCAAGGCCGGCGCCCAGCTCACTGAGGCACTGCGCAAGAACGCCGACTGAGCCTATTCTGGGAGCCTCCAATGCACCGGGAGGCATGATGAAGCGAATGCGCGTGCTGTGGAATATAGTCCGGGTGACCAAGGCGGATTACGTTCTCTACGGCTTCCTGGTTGTCCTGGGCACTGCGGGCCTGCTGCTGCCCCGGTTTGAGCCCGGCATCCCGGATTACGGGGACAGCCTCTGGTACCTCTTCAGTTCCTTCACAACCATCGGGTTCGGCGACTACGTAGCCGTTACCCTGGCCGGCCGGCTCGTAACGGTGGTGGTGGCGCTTTACGGCATCCTGGTGGTGGCACTGCTCACCGGGATCATTGTGGGCTTCTACAACGAGCTGCTCCGGATCCGGTCCCGGACCTCACTGAATGAACTGGTGGGTGAGCTTGAGCATCTGCCTGAGCTGTCCCGGGATGAGTTGGCCGCCCTGGCCCGGCGCATCCGGGAACGCCACATCCTGCGCTGACGGCCGGACCGCTTTGGCTCCGCCAAGCCCAGCCAAGCCCAGCCCAGCCAACTCAGCCAACTCAGCCAACTCAGCCAACTCAGCCAACTCAGCCAACTCAGCCAACTCAGCCGGCGAAGTGGTCCCAGCCCGTGATCCGGGGCGCCTCGCCGCCCACCGTGACACCCGCGCCGTCCTGCACCAAGCCCATCCGGATAAATCCCTTCGGCAGCTCGGCACCGGCCGGGAAGGTGGCGAGCAGTCCGTGGTCCTCTCCCCCGCCCAGCACCCAGTCCAGCGGATCCGCTCCGAGTCGCTGCGCTGCGGGGGCGAGCAGGCCGGCACGGCTACGGACGTAGCCCGCGTCCAGGTCGATTCCGACGCCGGAGGCCCTCGCTATCCGGCCGGCGTCGCGCACCAGCCCGTCGGAAACGTCCAGCATGGCCGTGGCGCCTGCAGCCGCCGCCCGCGGGCCGAGGTGTATCGGCGGGTGGGGCCGGTTCTGGGAGGCGACAAGGGTGGCAAGAAGCTGGTCCGGCTCTTCCCGGACGGCTGCATAGTCCATGCTGCTCTCCAGTACGGCCAGCCCGCCGGCCGCGGCTCCCAGTGCCCCGGCAAAGGCCACGACATCTCCGGGCCGTGCTCCGGAGCGCAGCACCGGCGCCCTCCCTTCAAGGTCACCGGTCACGGCTGCGGTCACAACAATCTGGCTGCCGCGGCCGAGATCTCCGCCCACCACTGAGCAGCGACCGGCGTCGAAGGTCAGTGACGCCACTGCCCCCGCGAGACCGCCGGCCAGCTCCTCCACCCAGGCAACCTCGGTGCTGCCGGGCAGTGTCAGGCTGACGACCAGGGAGGTGGGCACGGCGCCCATGGCGTTGATGTCCGACAGGTTCTGGGCTGCGCATTTCCAGCCCACGGTGTATCCGCCGGTGCGGTAGCCGGAGGGCCAGAACAGACGGAAATCAGCATCCTGGACCAGCGTGTCGATGGAGATCACCGTCCGCCCGTCGGGAGCGGCGATTACCGCAGCGTCGTCACCGGGCCCAACGAGGGCGGTGGTGGGCCCGAGCCTCGGGAAGATCCGTTCCAGCAGCGCTTTTTCGTCGAGCTGTTCCACGGTCAGGGTGGCAGGAGGCACGGGCACGTCCTTAGGGGTTCCAGGGAAGGGCAGGTCTTTGAAACTAGCACGGCGGCTTAACGCAAAAGCCGGCTCCGGACGATATGTCCGGAGCCGGCTGCTGGTGACCCCAGCGGGATTCGAACCCGCGTTATCGCCGTGAGAGGGCGACGTACTAGGCCGCTATACGATGGGGCCGGGTACAGTGCTCCACGCGCTCCAAGTATCCGGTGTTACTCAATCGGATCGGAGGGTGCCTGTGCACTTCCTTTTGCCGGTTTCGAAGAACCGGCCTGAAGAGTATTTCATACACTTCAACTGGAGACCAATCGGGCCTAAACCGCGTATTGGTTACCGCTGGGATACCAGGACTCGAACCTAGAATGACGGTACCAGAAACCGTTGTGTTGCCAATTACACCATATCCCAATGTGCTGGAAGGGACGTTTTGGAAGGTTTCCCTTCCGCGTTCCTTTGGGCTTCAACCCCTCAGCACGAGTTATTACTATACACGGCTTTCGGAGCAAGTACAAAACGGAGCTGACAGCCGTTCCGTGGCGCTCTCAGAGCAGGTCCAGGACCTCCGTCAGTGAGCCAACCGTGTACACCCCGGAGGGAACGGCTGCGTCGTGTCTCCGCACCGGCGAGGGGTTGTCGGCACGGTCCAACCAGATCCCAGTCAGGCCGGCATCGCGCGCACCGAGAGCGTCTACGTTCAGGTTGTCCCCGACATACGCCGTCCGTGCCGGCAGGCTGCCGACGAGCCGTGCCCCTTCGTGGAAGATGGCCGGATCGGGTTTGGCAGCGCCGACGGTGTCGATGCCGACCAGGACGCGGATGCGCTCCAGTCCGGCGGCATCGAGCTTGGCGCGCTGATAGTCGTGGACATTGTTGCTGACGGCTCCGTAGCCGATTCCCCGGGCTTCCAAGGCATCGAGGAGCGGGACGACATCGTCGAACGCACGGAAGTACTGCGGCAGGGCGGCTTCGTAGGCCTCGTTCCAGGCCCGGGCGGCGTCACTGTCCAAAGGCGCCAGCCCTGCCTGCTCACGGGCATGCTGCAGGCGCAGGACCCGCTGGTCGGCGAAGCTTAGATGCCCGGCAAGGTAAGCGTCGTAGTGACCCTGCGGGTCGGCGGCGAACAGGGACGTATATGCGTCCCAGTCCGCCGCCGTGAAATGTGCCAGGTCTTCCGCGGCGACCGCCTGCAGGGTGGTGCCCATGGCGGCCTGCAGGTCAATGAGCGTCTCATCGATGTCGAACAGTACCGCGTCGATAGACCTGCGCATTTCGGTGTTCCTACGCGGCGGCGCGGAAGGCGCGGATGCGGGCCAGCGAGGAATCCCGGCCCAGGATCACCATGGATTCGAACAGCGGCGGGGAGATGCGGCGTCCGGACACCGCCGTGCGCACCGGTCCGAAAGCCAGGCGCGGCTTAATGCCCATCTCCTCTACCAGCGCCTGACGCAGGGCTGCCTGGATATTCTCCGCCGTCCAGTCCTCCACCGCGTCGAGCGCGGTCAGTGCGGCATCGAGCACCTCGGCCAGGTTCGCCGGCAGCCCCTTGCGTGCGTCGTCGGCGACGTCCACGGCGTCGTCGGCCTTGAAAAGGAATCCGAGCATGTCCGGAGCTTCACCGAGGAGGGTGATGCGTTCCTGGACCAGCGGCGCAGCTTCGGAGAGGATCTGCTCTTCACGCGGTGTGAGCGTCTCCCCCACCAGGCCGGCGTGCTGCAGGTACGGGACCAGCCGGTTGCGGAAGTCTTCAGCCTCGAGCATCCGCACGTGCGTGCCGTTGATGGCTTCGGCCTTCTTCAGGTCGAACCGTGCCGGGTTGGCCAGCACGTCGTGGATGTCGAAGTTCTCCACGAGCTGCTGGACGGTGAAGATGTCTTCATCCGCGGACAGGGACCAGCCCAGCAGCGAGAGGTAGTTCAGCAGGCCCTCGGGGATGAAGCCGCGTTCGCGGTGCAGGAAGAGGCTGGATTCCGGATCGCGCTTGGACAGCTTCTTGTTGCCGGCGCCCATCACGTAGGGCAGGTGTCCGAACAGTGGCATGTATTCGGCGACGCCGACGTCGATCAGTGCCCGGTAGAGGGCAATCTGACGGGGGGTGGAGGACAGCAGGTCCTCGCCGCGCAGCACGTGGGTGATCCCCATCAGGGCATCGTCCACCGGGTTCACCAGGGTGTAGAGCGGGGCACCGTTGGCGCGGACCACCACGAAGTCGGGAACCGTGCCGGCCTTGAACGTGATGTCACCGCGAACCAGGTCGGTGAAGGTGATGTCCTCATCCGGCATGCGCACGCGCAGCACCGGGGAACGGCCTTCTGCCTTGAAGGCTTCGATCTGCTCGGCTGTCAGGTCACGGTCATAGTTGTCATAGCCGAGCTTGATGTCGCGCCCCGCTGCACGGTGGCGCGCCTCGATCTCCTCCGGCGTGGAGTAGGACTCGTAGACGTACCCGGCATCGCGCAGCTTCGCGATGACATCCTGGTAGATATCGCCGCGCTGGGACTGGCGGTACGGCTCGTGCGGGCCGCCCACTTCCACGCCTTCGTCCCAGGTGATACCCAGCCACTTCAGTGCATCCAGGAGCTGGAGATAGCTCTCCTCGCTGTCCCGGGCGGTGTCCGTATCTTCGATGCGGAACACCATGGTGCCCTTGGTGTGCTTGGCGTAGGCCCAGTTGAACAGGGCGGTCCGGATCAGGCCGACGTGCGGTGTTCCCGTGGGTGACGGGCAGAAGCGCACGCGTACGGGCGTGTCATCGGTAACGGTGGGAAGGTCAGCTAAGGGAGTGGGCGCATTAGTCATGATGCTTCCCAGTTTAGTCTCTTCTCTCCCGGCACACGGTCTAACGCGCGTAGGCGAGGAGCCAAAGGAAGATACCGCCACCCGCCGCGGCGCCTGCGGCCGCTCCGGCGAGATGCTGCAGCCGTGGCGCGGTGCGGACGCGCCGCACGGTCACGAAGACCAGGGTGAGCATCAAGGCCGCAGAGAGCGCGGTCCCAGTCGGTGCGGCGAGCAGCAGCGCCGGCAGCGAGCCGAGTATGACGATGCCGGCACCGAGGCTGACATCCAGCCAGGACCAGGAGGTAAATGCGTTGCCCACCATCAGCACCAGGGCCGCCCCCAGCAAGGCAAACACCGCTGCGGAAAGCGCAAGCGGCCCGTCCATCCAGAGAATCAACCGCTGGACCATAAAGCCCAGCGCGGCCGCCCCCAGGACTACGGGAGGCAGTGAGGACGGCCCGAACCGGCGCAGATCGTTGCGCTTTTGCAGGTAGGCCACCAGGACCGGCGGAAAGACACCCATCAGCAGGGCTGCTCCAATCCCCCAGGGCAGCGCCTGTGCCGGCGCAAAGCTGAGGAACGGAGCAGCCAGGAGGGCGGCTGACCATATCAGGGCAGCCAGCGCCGCCCCGCCGTTCGGATGCTTCCGTTCCCCGCCTGCTCCGCGCCGCATCAGCTGCGGACGGTGTTTACCAACCGGCCGATTCCTTCAATGTCGACCTCAAAGCGCTGTCCGTCGCTGATGATTCCGACGCCCGCGGGCGTGCCCGTGAGAATAACGTCGCCGGGCAGCAGGGTGAAGGCCTGGGACACGTAGGAGACCAGCTCCTTGACGCCCCAGATCATCGAACTGGTATTGCCGTCCTGCACCAGCTCGCCGTCCAGGTAGCCGCGGACGTCGGTGTTTTCCGGATCCAGTTCCGTTTCGATCCACGGGCCCAGCGGGCAGGAGGTATCAAAGCCCTTGGCGCGGGCCCACTGGTCGTCGGTCCGCTGCGCATCGCGGGCAGTCAGGTCATTGGCGCAGGTGTACCCGAAGATCACTTCATTCACCCGTTCAACCGGGACATCCTTGCAGATGCGGCCAATGACGACGGCGAGCTCGGCCTCGTAGGACACCTCATCGGAGAACGAGGGCAGCACCACGGGATCGTTGGGGCCAATGACCGAGGTGTTGGGCTTGAGGAACATTAGCGGCGCGGGAGGGACGTCGTTGCCCATCTCCGCAGCGTGATCGGCGTAGTTGCGGCCGATACCCACCACCTTGCTGCGCGGAATAATCGGTGCCAGCAGACGCACGTCCTCGAGCTTGTGCCGCTCCCCCGTCAGCTGGACACCCGAAAAGAACGGGTCACCCTTGATCACGGCAATTTCTTCGTTGCCTTCTTCTCCGCCGACCACGCCATAGGCCGGGTCACTGTCCTGTACAAATCGAGCAATACGCATGCATCTAAGCCTAGTGGAGAAACGCCGCCGGCATGCAGGTACGGCCACGGCGCAGCCGGGCATCTGGCGTACAGGCGCAGCGCGGGAGGTTGGCGGTTCATGATTTTGCTTACTACCCGGCCGGCAGCCCTTGTCAGCATCAGCCAGGCCGGGGCCTGGGCCGGCAGGGAGGGAGGGCTCGGGGGTTGGATCACAGGTTAAACAGGTGAGGGCCCCGCAACCATGCGGGGCCCTCAACCATCAAATTTTGTCCGGCGGTGACCTACTCTCCCACATCCTCCCGGATGCAGTA